>DATKJJ010000164.1:0-3190 GCA_035543695.1 Gemmatimonadales bacterium
GAGTCGCTCTCTCCCCTCGGCGGTCCGTCGGTCACCATCAAGACCCACCACAACGTCGGTGGCCTCCCCGAGCGTCTCCCGTTCAAGCTCCTGGAGCCGCTGCGCGAGCTGTTCAAGGACGAAGTGCGGCAGGTGGGGCGGGAGCTGGGGCTGCCGGAGGAGATGGTGGGCCGGCATCCGTTCCCCGGTCCGGGATTGGCGATTCGCATTCTGGGCGATGTCTCGCCGGAAAATCTGGAGGTCCTCCGGCGGGCGGATCACATCTACACCGAAGAGATCAGAGCGGCCGGATTGTACGACGACATCTGGCAGGCTTTTGCGGTGCTGCTCCCGATTCGCTCGGTCGGCGTGCAGGGCGACGAGCGCACTTACGATCAGGTCATTGCCCTCAGGGCGGTCACCAGCCGCGATGGAATGACGGCCGATTGGTACCCGTTCCCTCCGGAGGTGCTCGCCCGAATGTCCAACCGGATCGCCAATGAGGTAGATGGTGTAAACCGGGTGGTATACGACGTGAGCTCCAAACCGCCGGCCACGATCGAATGGGAGTAGACGACGGGCTTAGTTGCCGATGATGTGAATGACGCGCCGCCGGACCTGCTGGTGCCCTTCAGGATCACTCACTCTCACCTCTACGATGTAGCTGCCGTGCTTGAGCTGGTCGAGCCGGACCACCCGGCGCGACCGGATCACCGGGCTGGCCGCGACCTCGTCGAAGGACAAGGCCACGAGCGGACGCTGGTCTCCGTCCTCACGGCCGGGCCGGAGCACGGCAATCTGGTGGCGATACCCGGCGCCGGTCCTGACCCCACGGACCTCATAGTAGATCACGACCTGAGACTTCTCCCGGAAGAGCGCCGACGGCGCCAGCAGCACAGTGTCCCCGGCGTCTGTTTTCCAGGGAACGGCTCGGCCGGGCGAGCCCATCGCGATGTCGCTCAGGGCGGGCGCAACCGCTCCGTTGTGCGCCACCAATACGGTGTCGGGGGGAAGCAGCACGCCTCCGCTGTCGCCCTCCTGTATGGCCGCGCGGTAGCTCCATCTGCCCGGAGGGAGCGGGATCTCGACCCTGCCGACGAGGAACTCCTTCTCCGTCAGCGCATGGTCGTGCTGGATCACCAGTGAAGTATCCAGGGTGGCCACAGCCCGGTCGTGCCGGTCCAGCGCCACCAGGCGAACCCTGACAGGATATTCGACTCCCGCCGTAGTTCTCTGCCATGTCGTGCCGGACGCCGCGATGCCAAAGACGAAGTGACCCAACCCTCCTCGGGCGCTCTGCCCAATGGCGATGAGATCGGCCACCGCCCCCAGTCTGTGGCGGAACTGAAGCTCGTGACTATCGGTGGTCGTGCTTACCCAGATGCTGGTGGCGCCAATGTGCCGCTCCCGCGCCGCTTCGTTCGCCGAGCCGAAGCGTCCCCAGTTCAGCATGTGGCTGTAGATGGGCGACAGCGTCTGCCGAGACAGAATCAGTTGGTCGCGGGGCGCGTCTTCAGCACCGCGCAGATCGAGCACGCTCTGGACCAGCCGATAGTCGTACAGGTCGCCGCCACCGTGACCGTCATAGCCGCTGCTGAAGTGCAGGAGGAGATCGCCTTCCGCCCGGTTGTAGCGCCAGGACTCGTTAGGCATGGCGCCAAAGATGAACGGCCGCAGCCGCTCGGCTGGCTCGCCCTGGCGCACGTAGATGATCCCGCGGTCGTCCACTTCAACACTGCCGGACCGAAACGCGTCCTGCGGTCCATAGAACCGGCGGCTCACGGTAAGGGGAAAGTGGCTGCGGGCAAACAGCAGGCGGCGATAGTGCTCCCGCAGCCGCTCACCCTCGGGACGCAGATCGAAGTGGTCCCGATCGGTCCAGAAGCGATGAAGAAAGGCAGCCCGCCACTGGCCGTGCAGGCTATCGAACTCATGAAGGACCGAGTCGGGCGCGATGACCTGGAGGTCAGCCCGATACTCCGCTATTGCCTCTGGGTCATCCAGTGCCGCGCCCTCATAGTACGGTGCGTCTCCCGATGCTTGACCCAGGGCCAGGCGGCAGCGCGCAAGCTCCAGCAGGCCCAGCGCGCGGGTGCCGCCACCGGCGAGAAAGCGCTCGAATGCGGAAGCCGCCACCTGAACGCTGCCCGAGGCGCGCTCGACCCGGCCCCAGACGAGGAGGAGCTCGTGCGGGGGCTTGGGGACCAACGCGATTGTGCGACGCAGGAGATCTCGAGCGGTACGCAGCCGTGTAGTATCGAGCAGCGAAAGATCGACCTGGGCCATCGCAATGGCGGCTGCCACGTATGTGGGATCGATGCCCAGGGCGTGACGGTAGGCATTGCTGGACTTTTCCAGGGTTCCCAGGCCTACCCGGCTCCCCATCCGGAGCATGTCCCGCATTTCCCACTCCGACCGCTTGGCCTGGGCCAGACCCAGACCAAACCAGGGAGCGGCATCTTTGGCGTGCTGCCGGGTTGCGCGGCGGAAGCGGCCTATTGCGTCGCTGAAATCCGGGTCGTCACCCAGCTCTCCCAGGCGGATGCCTATGACCCCGGCGCGAACCGGGTCATCGCTGTGTCGGAAAAGCGCCCGGAGCCGAACCGTATCGCTGACACCGGCGACTGAGTCTTGGACCCGCTCGAAGTCGGACCGCGAGCTCGAGGTTTGGGCGGCGAGAAGCGGGGTGTGGGAAGTAAGCAGGACCAGGAGGCCGCTGGTCAATCGGTTTGCCATGGAGATCCCTCTGTAATCTGACGTCTCAGGCCGCGCTACTTACACCCCTTTCTCGTCCAGCAGGCGAAAGAAGTCGTCTTGGGATCGCAGGGCGGCGAGGCGCTCGGGGACGTCCCCCTCCTTGGCAAGCTGGGCGATTTTCCCGAGAACGGGAAGGTACTGATTGGAAATTTCCAGCGGCGGGGCAACAATCAGAAACAAATTGCACACTGGTTTTCCATCGATGGCCTGGTACTCCACCCCTTCATTCCGGTGACCGAAGGCAAGACGGAGTCGGCTGACAACCAGCGAGCGACAGTGGGGAATGGCGATGCCTCGGCCGATCCCGGTCGATCCCAGATTTTCCCGTCGCTGGATGATTCGGAGCAGGGTGCCGGAAGAACGCTCATCCATCCGCAGCAATCCCACCAGCTCGGCCAGGATGTCGTCCTTCGAGCCCGCGCGGAGCTGGAGACTTATGGCGTCGGGGCTGAAG
>DATKJJ010000165.1:0-2031 GCA_035543695.1 Gemmatimonadales bacterium
CGGCCGTCGAGCCAGCTTCGCGCAGCAAAAAGGTCGAGCTCCGCTGCCGAAAGTCGTTCTGCTCCGAGATCCAGCGCGCGAATGGCGGCCGCTACCGAATGGAGCACGCTCTCCAGCTGAATGTCAGGCTCCAGCTCCACTAGAGAGACTGCCGTCTCTCGGAGCTCGTCCGGCACCGGGTTTCGAACATTGAGTCCTACACCCACTGCAATCCAGCCCAGGGCCGCTCCCTGCCATCGTGCCTCGCACAGAATGCCACCCAGCTTGCGCCCATCGTGCATGAGGTCATTGGGCCACTTCAGTCGCACTGGTGTGGGCACATAAGGATCCAGGGCTCGGGCTACCGCCAGGCCTACCCGGACGCTCAGCAGCTCCAGTCCACCCGTCGATGGCGGACGGTACAGCGCGCTGAGCCAGAGTCCGCCGGGCGGTGAATGCCATGGCCGGCCCCGCGAGCCCCGTCCCTGGAGTTGCTCCGTGGCGACCACCATGCTTCCGGCTTCCGCGCCTCGCTCGGCCAGCTCATGGACCAGGTCCATGGTCGAAGCCACGCGCTCGTACTGGTACGTCGCCGCTCTCACGTCAGCTCCCCATCAGGAGCAGCAGGCCGCCCAGCGCGATTCGATACCAGGCAAACACCCGGAAGCTGTGGCCCGACACAAATCGCAGCAGCGCCTTCACCACCACCAGAGCCGAGAAAAAGGACACCCCGAACCCGACCAGGAACATGGGAACATCCGCCCTGGTGAGGGTCGACCAGCTCTTCAGCAGATCGTACCCGGTTGCCGCGAGCATCACAGGAATGGCCAGAAAGAAGGAGAACTCGGTAGCCGCCACCCGGCTCAGCCCGAGAGCATATCCTCCCATGATCGTTGCGCCGGAACGGGAAGTTCCCGGCACCAGTGAAAGCACCTGGGCCAGCCCGATGCCGAGGGCCGAACGGGGAGGTACCCGGTTCACGTCATCGATCATTTCTCGTGGAGACCAGTGCTCGATCAGAAGGATCACTACACCACCGGCGATGAGGGCGGCAATCACCACCTCCGGGTTGAACAGCCGGGCCTTGATCCAGTCGTGCGCCAGGAACCCGATGATCGCCGCTGGAAGAAAAGCGATCAGCAGATTCAACAGAAAATGCCGGCTTTCTGGGTTTCTGCCCGCCGACGCCACGGCGCCCGCCAAACGCCGGCGATACAGCCATACCACAGCCAGGATGGCTCCGAGCTGAATGAAGATGTCGAAGGTCTTGGCTCGCTCGTCCACCAGGTGCAGCCAGTTGCTGACCAAAATCAGATGGCCGGTGGAGGACACCGGAACGAACTCCGTGGCGCCCTCCACCAGGCCCAGCAGCGCGGCCTTCCAGAGCAGATCAGGCGGCACGGGTCAGAATCAGGCCAGGACTTCCTGGTAGAGTGACTCATACATCGGAACGATGCGGTCGGCCGAAAACTGCTCCGCCTTGGCCAGGGCCGCCTGGCGCATGGCCTCGTGGCGCTCGGCATCTCGCAGCAGCTCGACCGCACGCCGGCCCATCGCTTCCACGGAGCCCACCGGCTCCAGGATGCCGTTCAGCCCGTCGTCGATGACCTCGGGCAACCCTCCCGCGCGGCTGGCCACCACCGGCGAGCCGCAGGCCATCGCCTCCAGCGCGGCCAGCCCGAAGGATTCGGTTTGCGAGGGCAGAACGAACAGATCGCTTCCCTGCAGCAGCGAGGCCACGGAGTCCAACCGCCCCAGGAACCGCACGTCGGTGTCCACCCCCAGCTCCCGGGCCTCGTTCTCGGCGTCCATCCGCTCGGGGCCGTCTCCGATCATGATGAGCGTTGCCGGCATGGCCCGCTGGATTCGGGCAAAGACCCGGACCACGTCCTTGACCCGTTTCACCTCACGAAAATTCGAGACATGGGTGATCAGCTTATGGCCGGCGGGCGCCAGACGGTCGCGGCATCCCGGCTCTCCGGGCCGGTACTCCTGCAGGTTCACAAAGTTGGGAATGACCCGTATGGCGCAGCTGCCGCAGCCGAAAGCCCG
>DATKJJ010000166.1:0-9853 GCA_035543695.1 Gemmatimonadales bacterium
GCGGCGAGGCAGCCCACCAGCAGGAGCACCCCGAGCTCGGATCCGCAAGGTAGGGAGCCAAACCATGTGCGCGTCCCGGAGCTGCTGGTTCCCGGGTTCCTCATCACGTGTAGGTGGCGTCTCCGTGGCGGGCGGAATCGACGACGGCAACTCCAAGGTGCCACCGCATTCCTGCCTTACCTACTGTCACAACTGACAGTTTCGTGCGAGACAAGGGAGGGAGCTGTCTCTGGGGAGCAATTCCTATTGACTAGGTCCCCTTTGGCTTTTAGGATGGATCGCGCGTCCAAAACCGTTTGAGAATCATTCTCAATTTTAGGAAGTCCCGTGATCAGGCATTCGATCCCCCTGCTCATCCTGGCCGGTCTGCCCGCTGCGGCATTGGCCCAGAGTGATTCATCCCGAACAGCCCAGCGAGACACCACTCCGCTCACCCTTCCGACCTTAGAGGTCAAGGGTGCGGCCCGGCCGGCCTACTTTACTCCGCAGATCAGCACCGCCACCAAGACCCGCACTCCGCTTCGTGATGTACCTCAGTCGGTCACTGTTGTCACCCGGAACGTCATCGCCGACCAGCGGATGGAGAGCATGGGAGAGGTGACCCGGTACATCCCCGGTATCACCATGGCGCAGGGGGAGGGCAACCGCGATCAGGCCACGATCCGGGGGAACAACACCACGGCGGGGTTCTTCGTCAACGGAATGCGGGATGACGTCCAGTACTTCCGCGATCTGTACAACGTCGAGCGGATCGAAGCGCTGAAGGGCGCCAACGCGCTGATCTTCGGGCGGGGAGTTGGAGGCGGGGTGCTCAACCGGGTGACCAAGGTGGCGGACTGGACGCCGGTTCGCGAGCTGTCGTTGCAGGGCGGCTCCTACGGGAACCGGCGCACCGCCCTGGACGTGGGGCAGGGGATTTCTGAGGGGGTCGCCCTCCGGCTGAATGGGGTCTACGAGAACTCCGACCTCTATCGCAATGAGGTCAACATCGAGCGTTACGGTCTTAATCCCACCGCTACCATCCAACTCTCGCCCCAGACCCGGGTCCTGGCCAGCTACGAGCACTTCAAGGACAATCGCACCGCCGACCGGGGGATTCCGTCCTTTGCCGGAGCGCCGCTCTCGACCACGACGCCGCGCACCTTCTTCGGCGATCCGTCGGTCAGCTACGCCGACGCGCTGGTGAACATCGGGACCGCCAGTATCGAGCACACCACCGCCGGCCTCGTGACCCTGAGGAACCGAAGCCAGTTCGCCGACTACGACAAGATCTACCAGAACGTGTATCCTGGCGCGGTTACCCCTGCGGGCACCGAGGTCAATATCCTGGCCTACAACAACGCGACCAAGCGGCGCAACCTGTTCAACGAATCGGAAATCAGCTATCGCCTGGTGACGGGCCCGATCAGTCAGATTCTCCTCGGCGGCTTTTCCGTCGGCCGGCAGATCACCGACAACTTCCGCAACACCGGCTACTTCAACGATTCGACCACGGCGTTCCTCGCCCCGGTCTCCAATCCGACTGTCGCGGTGCCGGTCACCTTCCGTCAAAGCGCAACCGATGCCGACAACCATTCCACGGCCACGTCGCTGTCCTTCTACGGACAGAGCCAGGTGGTGCTGTCGGAGCAGTGGCAGGCGATCGTGGGCGCGCGCTACGAGCACTTCGATGTGGACTTCTACAACCATCGCACCAACGACGCGCTGAGCCGCACCGACGATCTGATATCTCCCCGGGCCGCCCTGCTGTTCAAGCCGGTCGAGAGCGTTACCCTGTACTCCAGCTACAGCGTGTCGGCCCTGCCCAGCTCGGGAGATCAGTTCTCCTCGATGACGGTAACCAGCGCGACCCTGGAGCCGGAGAAGTTCAGGAACTACGAGATCGGCGCCAAATGGGACGTCTTCGACCGGCTCTCGCTGTCGAGCGCGGTCTATCGCCTGGACCGGACCAACACGACGGCGCCGGATCCAGTCGATCCCACCCGAACGGTCCAGACCGGCAGCCAGCGCACCAGAGGCTTCGAATTCAGCTTGACCGGCGCGCTGAGCCCCCAGTGGCAGATCATCGGCGGGTACGCCAATCAGAATGCAGAGGTCACCAGCCGGACTGCGGCCGCGGCGGAAGGAGCCAGGGTTCCCCTGGTGCCCCGGAACACCGTATCGCTCTGGAACCGGTACCAGGCCACCCTGGCGCTGGGACTCGGGCTGGGCGTGGTCTACCAGGACGACATGTACGCCGCCATCGACGACGCGGTGACGCTGCCCAGCTTCACCCGGTTCGATGCGGCGGCTTACTACACCATGAGCCGTCATCTCCGGCTCCAGATGAACCTGGAGAATCTGTTCGACCAGCAGTACTACGCCACCGCCAACAGCAACGACAACATCAGCCCGGGCTCGCCCCGCTCCGTGCGGGTTGCCGTCATCACCGGGTTCTAAGCTCATCTCGGATCCATCGGCCTCGATCAAGCAGCTGGCCGCCAGGAGCTGGGATGCCATTGTAGTCGGCGCGGGCCATAACGGTCTCACCTGCGCCGCATACCTGGCCCGCGCCGGTCTTCAGGTGCTGGTGCTGGAGAGCCGGAACCGGATTGGCGGCGCGTGCACCCTGGAGGAGACCTGGCCCGGGTATCGGGTGTCCCCCTGCGCCTATGTGTGCGGGCTGCTCCATCCGCTGGTGATCGAAGAGCTCGACCTGGTCCGCCGAGGGCTCGAGTGGCACCCGGCCATGCCCGGCCTCTTCGTTCCCTTCGAGGACGGCAGCAGCGTGCAGCTCTGGGGAGACGATGAACGGCTGGAAGCGGAGATCCGCCGCTTTGCCCCGGGCGATCTCCCCGGTTGGCGGGCGATGTCTGCGCTCAAGGCGCGGGTCCGCGATTCCCTCCGCCCGCCCGGTCCGGCCGACCTGTGGATCGGGCCCGCACCCAGCCGCGCGGCAATCGAGTCTCGCTTGGGCCACGACGCGGACGCCATCGGCCTCCTCTTCGAGTGGTCCATGGTCGAATTCGTCGAGCGCTACCTCGACGATGAACGGCTGCAGCTGTCGCTGTTGGGGCAGGGCGTGATTGGCACCAATGCCAGTCCGCACGAGCCCGGAACCGCGTCCATTCACTTCCATCATGCCTCGGGCCGGATGGGCGGGATCCCCGGCATGTGGGGCTATATCAAGGGAGGAATGGGCCGGGTCTCCTTTATGCTGGCGGATGTCGCCC
Source organism: Gemmatimonadales bacterium (assembly GCA_035543695.1). Lineage (GTDB taxonomy): Bacteria > Gemmatimonadota > Gemmatimonadetes > Gemmatimonadales > GWC2-71-9 > CAVVWJ01. The sequence continues at coordinate 3,213 of DATKJJ010000166.1, forward strand.
GGGAGGCCGGTGTCCAGGTCACGACCGAAGCACCGGTGAGCCGGATTGTGCCCGGCGAAGGCGTCGAGCTGGAAGGTGGGGAGCGGCTGCGGGCTCCGGTGGTGATCTCCAATGCGGACCCGCGCACCACCCTCCGGTTGCTGGGTGACGGAGCGGATGCAGCATGGCGGGAGCAGGTGGAGCGGATTCCGATGACCGGCTGTACGGTCAAGATCACCGTGGCCCTCCGGGAGCTACCGAATTTTCGGGCCCGTCCCGGCACCATGGAGCCGCATCATCTCGGCCAGGTCAACACTCCGCTCAGCAAGGCTGAATGGCGGGCACACTACCAGACCGCTCAGGCCGGCGGGCTGCCTCCCCGGCTCTGGACCGAGTTGTACTTCCAGAGCTCGCATGATTCGAGCGTGACGCCCGACGGTAAACACGTCATGAGCATCTTTGCCCAGCCGGTTCCCTACCAGTTCAGCAGCGGAAGCTGGGACAGCCGGAGGGAGGAAGTGGCCCGCGTGGCGCTGGAATCGATCGGCCGGTTCTGCGGCAACATTCCCGAGGCCGTGTTGCAGCTGGAGGTCATGGGCCCGCCCGACATCGAGCGGCGGACCGGGCTGGCTGGAGGACACATCTTCCAGGGCGAGTGTCTGCCGGACTTCATGTGGGACCGACGGCTGAAGCCGGGCACGCCGATGACCGGCGTGTTCCTCTGCGGAGCGGGGACCTACCCGGGCGGAAGCGTCATCGGGATCAATGGCCGCAACGCCGCGATGGAGGTGCTGCGGGAAAGGGTCAGCCTTTCGCCCGAATTATCGTCAGCTTGAACCCGTCCGGGTCCTGGGCAGTGAAGCTGTAACTCTCATGGTGGTTCCCCGGCTCTTCCGTAATGGTCCCGCCCAAGTCGCGCAGCCGTTTGGCGATTGCGTCGATGTCCTGGGTGGTTTCGCACCAGATCCGGAAGCCGGCTCCCTTGGGCCGGTCGCGGCCCCGGCTGAAATCATCCTGACTGAGCCCAAGCTCGCAGGCGCCGGCCTTGAGCATGACTCCCTGGAGCTTCCCACCCTCCTCCCAACGCTCGGCCAGATAAAAGCCCAGTCCCTCGCAATACCATCGCACGCTTCGGTCGATGTCGTTCACGGTAAAGCTGGGCATGATCGAGCGGAGTCGGAGCGACTCCGGCTGCTGCCGGGCTGCAGGCTTGTTGGCCATGGCCGTCACATTCCTCCTGGTCAGACGTCACCAATTTGCCTCAGCGGAACACCCGACGATAGGTGACGTGATCCGCCTCACAGATGTAAATGCCTGACATAGAGTTACGTAGATCTGTCCAGGCAAGACCATTAGTTTTCCAAACCGACCTGGCGTGTTCGACCGGGTTCGGGCGGCGGGGCAACTCCGCTGTCCGGCATCTGTGCGCGACCTATACCAGGAGCCTAATTGCGCTCTTACCGGCCGGCCTTCAATATTGAGCGATCCTCCCCTACGAGATCTCTCCCGGCGGCAGCATGACCACGCCTATTGCCTGTCTTCAGTGCACTGGCCCGCTCGGGCCTGATGACCGCTTCTGCGCCCGGTGCGGAGCGGAGCTTCTGTGGTGCGCGAGCTGTGGCGAGTTCCTGCTGCAGAGCAACGAGACCTGCCCCAAGTGCGGCACTCCAGGCATCCCCCGGCCTGACTCTCACTCAATTTCCGGCGAGCTGGCCGAAGAGGAGTCCCCCTGGGCTGAAGTGGTAGCCCGTCTCCGGCGCGCCACGCTGGGCGAGTTCGAGATCGGGCACGAGCTGGGACGAGGCGGGATGGCCGCGGTATTCCTGGCGCACGAGCTGTCGCTGCATCGCGACGTGGCCATCAAAGTCATGTCCCCCGGGATGCTGATGGGCGAGGGCATGATCGACCGCTTCCGCCGTGAAGCGATCACCATCGCGCATCTCAACCATCCCAACATCGTCTCCGTGTATTCGGTGCGGGCCGCCGAAGGTCTCCACTTCTTCGTCATGCGCTGCATCCAGGGGCGCTCGCTGGAGCAGGTGCTCAAGGATGCGGGCAGGCTGCCGCTCGCCACGGCCCGGTCCATTCTGTACCACGTCGGTTCGGCTCTGGCTTACGCTCACCGCTTCAAGGTGGTGCATCGAGACATCAAGCCGGCGAACATCCTGATCGACGAGGACGGCAACGCCGTGGTTACCGACTTCGGCATCGCCAAGGCCGCGGAGGGTCCGAGCCACACCCACACCGGCTTCATGGTAGGAACGCCGGCTTATATGAGCCCGGAGCAGTGCGCCGGTGGTGAGGTGTCGGGCGCCTCGGACCAGTATTCCCTCGGTGTCGTGGCCTATGAGATGATCACCGGCGTGCCACCGTTCACCGGGTCCACCTATTCAGTCATCCAGGCACACGTCGAGCAGCCGCCCCGTCCTCTTCACGAGCACGGGGATTGTCCGCCCGAGCTGGAGGCCGCGATTCTGCGGATGCTGGCCAAGAATCCGGAGGAGCGCTGGCCCAGCATGACGCAGGCGCTCACCGCGCTCGGCGCCACGGCGCTGCCCGAGGACGACCCGGCGCGCGCCGAGCTGAGCCGGTTCGCCATGGCAGGGTCGCGCACCACGTTCGTGTCGGGCAATGGCTCACGCGTCGTCGGCAAGTCCTCCACCATGCTCCAGGCCACTCCACCGGGAATGATGCGCGCCGTGAGCATTCTTCCGCCTCCGGCCGGGCTCGAGGTGGGGGACAGCTTCCTGCTGGTGGCGCGGGTGCACGATGGCCAGGCGGCTCGCTTGCCTACCAGCCCGGTGCAGTGGAGCAGCGACTCACCTGGGGTGCTCCGGGTCAACGCCACCAAGGCGGTGGCCACGGCCGTCACCCCCGGCACCGCCCTCATTCGGGCCATCTGCGATGGTCAGGAGGGCCGGCTGAGAGTCACGGTGGCCCCGCCCCGGGCCGATTCCATCGTGGTGAAAGCGGTGGAAAAGGCGATCACCATCGGGGACGAGATCCGCCTGGAGGCAACGCCGCGCGACAAGCGGGGACGGGCAGTTGACCGGCCGGTTACCTGGCGATCCGAGGATGACGCCGTGGCAACCGTCAGCCTCGACGGCATTCTGGTGGCGCGTTCCGCCGGCTCCGCCCGGGTCGTGGCCGAGCTCGAGGAAGCCCGGGCCAATGTCGGAGTCACCGTGCTTCCTCCGCGGGTGGCGGCGGTGCATATCTCCGCGGCACCTGAGTCCGTGGTAGCCGGAGATTCCTTTGCTCTCACCGCCACGCCGCTGGACCGGTGGGCCGGCGCACTCACCGACAGGAGCGTGGCCTGGACTGTCAGCGATGTGAACATCGCGGTGGTTACTGCGGGGGGGTGGGTGATCACCCGGAATCCGGGACACATCATGCTCACGGCAGTGTGCGAAGGCGTCAGCTCCTCCCTCAGCGTGAACGTCCTGGAGCGGGTTCCCGAGCCCATCGTTTCCCGTCCTCGCCCCGATCCGATACCGTGGGAGCTGCCGCCGGAGCCGCGCACTCCGGAGCCCAGGCGTTCGCGTCATCGGCCGGGATGGCTGGTGGTCGCCGGAGGCGCGTTCCTGGTGGCAGGAGGCTTCTGGCTGGTTGGGGGACGCCGTCAGGCAGACCAGCCCACCCTGCCGGAAACCACTGTCGCGCTGCGAGACTCAGCGGTGAGTACCGACGACCCCGGCCTCGGCTCGGCCGGATACCTCGTGACTTCCGGCAGTAAGCCGACGGATTCAGCGGTGGTGGACACCAGTGCTCCGGTCTCGGTCACGATCACACGGCGGCCGGCCCGTCCGCTCGTGGTTGGGATGTCGACCGCCCTGGCCGCCGAATCGCGCGATGCCAGCGGCAAGGTGGTGGGCCCGGAACGGATCTCCTGGAGCTCGACCGACACCACGGTGCTCACAGTGGATTCCTCCGGCGTGCTGCAGGCTCTGGCCGTCGGCCGGGCTCAGGTCATTGCTGCCGCCGGCGGTCGGCGGGACAGCGCCCAAATCGTGGTGCGTTCGGCTCCGCGCACCCCGGTGCTGCCGCAGCTCGCCTCGCTTTCGATTGCTTCTCCCGCTCCCCTCCGGGTGGGCGACACCCTGACGCTGGCGCTCTCCGGACAAGATGAGAGCGGCAAACCGGTCCCCGGCGTGAGGGCAACCTGGAGCTCCAGCGATCCCTCGGTCGCCTCGGTCGATCAGAGCTCGGGGCTGATTCGGGCCCGCGCTCCGGGTGGTACGCTGATCATTGCCCGAAGCGGTGGGGAATCGGCAATCTCATCTGTATCGGTGGCTCCGGCCCCGGTGGCCTCGGTCGATGTCAGCGGTGCCCGCCCGCTCAAGGTCGGAGATACTCTGGATCTACAAGCAGCCGCGCGCGATCAGCGCGGAGGGGAATTGAGTGGCCACGCGGCAGTCTGGACCAGCAGCGATCCGGACGTGGCGTCGGTGGATTCGTCGGGTGTGGTGGTAGCCCTGGCGGCGGGCAGCTCCGACATCAGTGCCCAGGTGGACGGCAAGACGGGGAAGGTGCGAGTCACCGTTCTGCCGCAGCCGCGAACCAGCCGGACCGAGCTCGCCTCGGAGGAGCCGCGCAGCTCGTCACCCGCCACACCTCCGGCAGACCCGGCGGCCGAGCAGCTGCGGCTGATCGATGAGATGCGCCAGGGCGTGGACCAGTGCTACAACGCGGTGGCGCAGAAAGATGTCAGCGAGCTGGAAGACCTGTATCGTCCCGAGTCCAAGTCCGACCGGGATAATCTGAAGAAGCTCAGCCGGATTCTGCGGACCAGCGAGTGGGCGGCGCAAGTGGGTGAGCGCGAGGATGGGGCTCAGCGGATGGGCAGCGCCACCGCATCGATGGAGTTTGGATTCCGGCTGTCCTGGAAGGACGCTTTTGGGGGCAGGCTCACCAGCCGGCCTGTCTTCCGGGTGGATTTTGTGAAGGACGGCAGCAGGCTCAACCTGACCAGCTGCCGGATCATCGGCACGCCAGACCTCTAGCCGAGTAGCCTACCCTCCGATCCCGAAAGCAAACCCGACCCGCACAACCATATTGGCTCCCGAGCTCAACTCGATCTCCCTAGTCGTCGTGTTCGAATTGTTCTCGAATTCGAGGGTGCCGCTACCCAGCTGATTGTATCCGAAGGTGGCTCCCATATCCAGATTGACACGGGATGACAGGCGGTACAACAGACCGCCACCTCCGTTGATCTGAATGAACGAAGACGACAGGGAAAAGGCAGGATCTGAGAAACCAACCTTGAGCAGGGAAAACCGGGCAGAGAGGTAGGGAGCCCACACATTACTTCCGGTATGAATCCGATAGCGAGGCTCGATGAAGCCGCCATACAGCCTGAGATCCAGTGCGGGTTCGCCGGCGTCAACCGGTGGGCGATCGTGGACGGTGTACTGGAAGCCCAGCCCGAATGAAAGGGCTCCGGGTGTGTAGCGAAGCTGAGCCTCCCCTCCGAATCCATTCTTGAGGCTCTGAAACACATCGCCGAAAACCGCGTTATAAAGCCCGGAAACCTGGATCGACACGGCCTGAGCCGATTGGGCCGCTGCCTTGCCGGCTACGAGCAGTGTCAGTGCCGTGAGAACTCCTGAAATTCTTCGGTACACTCTAGCTCCCGATCATCGGGGTCTTCCGGCGCCGGATTTCGGCGCAATTGGCGGCGGACCCGAGTGCCTGGCTGATGAAGAGGTTCGCAGCTGGCTCATCGCTGGCGCACTCCCGGTGACCGTGTAATGGAACTCGACCGGTGAGCCCTCTGGCACCGAAGCCGTGGCCATGGTGCAGAACGGCTGGTCGCCGGAGGGCTCAGTTCCTGTGGGCTGCCGTGTGCTCGAGTAGCCGTTGGCATCGGTTGGTGGCACCGGCTCGCCGGCTATTCCATCGCAGGTAGACCACTGGACCGCGATGTTGCTCACGCCGTTGCCATATTGGTCCACCACCCGCACGACGAGAAGCTCCGGCAACTGAGAATTTACGGCTGCTGTCTGACTATCACCGGAAACCTTCGCCAGCCGGCTGGCCGCATCCGGAATGGCCAGAATGCTGTCCCGGAAAACGCGGCCATCCGGTAGCCCCAATTGCAGGTACTGATATCCTGCCGTCGTACCAAGAGTCCAGCTGCCTGCCTGCACTACTCCATTGAAGTCGCTGAAGGGTGTCACCGGCAGTGCGGTTCCGCCAGACGGCGTCTTCAGGGTAAAGTCCGCGTCTGCTACCGGCCGGGTTGAAGCATCTCTGAAGGTCCAGGAGCTTACCGGCCCGCCAATGGTGCTACCCACCACGGCAGAAGCCGGATGGCTCGGCGCGGTCGTGACGGTGGAGACGCTCGGCAATGTCACTCGTGCCGTTGCGCTCTGGAGGCCCGGAGCGGCAAAGGTGAGATCTTTGGGCCCGGGTATCCCCTGCAGCGTCAGCGCGCTGAACGCGGCACGTCCATTCGCGTCGGTCGCCACTGTCTCATCGGTGACCGTAGTTCCCGAGGGCAGCGCCGAGACGGTCACCAACACACCGGCTTGCGCGATCGGATTCCCGCTGGCGTCCTGAATCTGGACTACCGGCTGACTGACCAGGGGCAGACGGCTCCGGGCAGCGGTCGAGGGCTCGATCACGAACGCCAGGCGTGCCGCTGAGCCCTCCGTGATGGC
>DATKJJ010000167.1:0-6834 GCA_035543695.1 Gemmatimonadales bacterium
TCAAGGGTGCAGCCAAGCAGGTGGAAGGCAGAGTCCGCGGCACCGTGGGTGGTGCCACCGGAAATACCGGCGAGCAAATCAAGGGTAAGGCTCAGGAAATCAAAGGGAAGTTCCAGCAGGGGGTCGGCCGGACTGAGGACCTCGACGCCGACGCCGAAGAGAACGAGAGGTAAGCACAGCAACAGGAAGGGGGCCGACGCTCGTGCGAGCGTCGGCCCCCCTTTTTGCGCCTGATTCAGTCTAGGATTTTCCGGTCACGGCGTCGAACCGGCCCCCGCAAGCTCCTGCCGCAGCCGCTTGAGCGCCTGGCTTCGAATCTGCGACACCCGGGACTCGCTCACCTGCAAGACCTCACCGACCTGGCGCAGATTCAGCTCCTCATAGTAGTACAGAGCTAGCACCCGCCGCTGCTGCTCGGGCAACCGGGAGATCAGCTGACGTAAATGTGCCACGTGCTCCGTCTCCACCAGCTTCTGGGTTGGCGAGGTGATCGAGGGATCGGCATGGGTTTCGGCATCGCGCGAAAAGCGGCGTCCGTGCGAGGGCCGAGGCGTTTCTGCCTCCGCGTATACACCCACGGCATCCTTCCACTTCCAGTACGTCGTGATGTCGATGCCGAGATGAGCGGCAACCTCCTGGGGCGTGGGTGTGCGGCCCAGTCGGGCCTCCAACGCCGCCGCAATCGCCTCGATGCGTCTCCGCTTCACTCGCACCGAGCGAGGCGTCGAGTCGCGGCTTCGAAGATCGTCGAGTATCGCACCCCGGATTCGAAGCACGGCATAGGTGCTAAAGGCCAGTCCGCGGGACAAATCGAAGCTGTCCAGAGCCTTCATCAGACCTAGTGCGCCGGCACTCACCAGCTCACCGAGCTCGACCGAAGGAATGCGGCGAGACACTTCACGGGCAACATGGTGAACCAGCCCGAGGTGGCGGACCAGCAGCTGGGCTCGCGCTTCAGCGTCGCCCGCAGAACGGTATCTGACCCAGAGCGCCTCGGTCCGGTCCTCCGTCTGGGCAGCAGGGCTCGCGGTCATTGCCGGCACCCTGTGGAATCGGGAGTGGCTGCCATCGGACATCCATTTGCGGAGTGTGGTCGGGGGTCTCGTAACTCTCGGCCGAGGTGAAGGCAACGGCTGTACCAACCAGTGCCGGAGAATGCAGTTGACCAACTGCAAATTGGTGCACGGCACTTCAACTCATTGTGGTGTGGTGGCTTAGGGAATGGAAAGCGGGCGTGTTTGACTGGGACCGGGCAGGAGCGAGTGGCAGACTACCTCAGGCAGGAGGCCCGAGACAGGCGAGAAACGGCGAGGGGCCCGGCAAGATGCAGGGCTCTAGAGGTTCCACTCCTTGCTCTGCTCGTCGGCCACGAACACCAAGGCCGCACCGCTTTCTACCATGGCTGTGAGAACCTGGTACACCTCCGGAGCCAGCACACTGCCGATCAGCCCACGCATACGCTCGACCGCCAGCTCGGGGGCCAACTGCTCGTGATAGGGCCGAGCGGTGGTCAGGGCATCGTAGATCTCCGCCGCGGCGATCAGCCGGGCTCCCCAGGGAATGGCCTCCCCGGCCAGGCCGTCGGGATAGCCCTTCCCATCCCAGCGCTCGTGGTGTCCGCGAACGAAGGAGCTGACGCTGCCCAGGTGCGGCAAGGGAGCCAGGATCTCGAACCCAACCACCGTATGACGCTTCATTTCCTCGAACTCGGGCGGGGCGAGAGAACTGGTCTTGGAAAGCAAACTCTCCGGAACCGCGATCATGCCGATATCGTGAAGCAGTCCAGCCTGCCGGACCTGTTCAACCTCCTCGTCGCTGCGGCCGGTCTTGGCGGCGATGGAGGCCGCCAGCTGGGCCACTCTGAGGGAATGGCCGGCGAACCAGGGATCCCTCGCTTCAACAACCGCTACCAACGCCTCCAGCGTGGCAACAATGAGGCCTTTAACCTTCGCCCGCTCTCGCGACAACTCTGCTCCCAGGTTGATCACCTCTTCCTTGAGCAGCCGAGTCATGTCTAGCTGGCGAATCAGCTCGACCCTGCGACGAAGCGCCCGCTGCAACGAGGCCTCCAGCCGGGCCAGGTCTACCGGCTTCGACAGGTAGTCCAGCGCGCCATACTGCAAGTAGTGCACGGCATCTTCGACAGTGGCAGTTGCGCTGCAGACGAGAATGGCCAGTGTGGGATCGCGAGTGAGTGCCTGGGACAGCAACTCGCCCTGAGGAGTAGCGGACGGCCGGCCATCGGTGACCATGCAGGCCACCTTTTGCCGGGCGAGGATTCCCAGCGCTTCCCCTGCGTCCGTGGCCGTCAGGACCTCGTAGCCCCGGTGGGTCAAATGGGTTTCGATGTCTTGACGAACGGCCGGGTCATGATCCACGACCAGGATGCGGTCCGGCACTCTGACCACGTGCATACTTCTCCCGACGTGTGCGATCGGCGGTAATAGTCGGCGGGGACCGAAGGAAACCGATCCAAGCATCGGAACACCCACTAAAATCTTGAGCCATTTTCCTCTGGGAAAGCGAGGAAAGTTGGACCACTGGTCAGTCGAAGGGTGGTGGGTTACAATGAAGCAGACGTAAAGAATCGCTGATCACGGGCCGAAAACTGACCGTACTCACACACGGGCGCTGTTCCACTCCCAAGCGCGCTCGAGCTCGGAAAGGTTAAGCGTTGGCGCATCCCGAGGAGCACCGGACGACCCTGCAAGTCGAAGCCGAGCGGCTCCGGCTCATTCAGCAGCGCCTGCAAAGCGACTTCTACGAAGTGCCTCCCGCATCAGAGCAAATTGCGGCGGCGGTTCTGGCCGACCTGACAGACCTCGAAGAAGGCGCTTCCTTCCTCCCTCACTAACCGTGTGGCAGATCAACGCCAGCTGATTTCCAGCGGAACTCCTTGGGAACCGATCGTCGGCTATTCCCGGGCGGTTCGCGCCGGAAACTCGGTTTACGTTGCAGGGACCACGGCTACCGGTCCAGACGGAACGATCGTGGGCGAAGGCGATCCTTACCTGCAGACAGTTCAGGCGATACGTAACATCGAAACCGCACTGAGAGCCGCTGGATCCTCACTGGCAGACGTGGTGCGCACCCGAATGTTTGTGACCAACATCGACCACTGGAAAGACGTGGCACGGGCTCACGGCGAGTTCTTCCATGAAGTGCGGCCGGCCGCCACGATGGTGGCCGTGAGCCGGCTGGTTGATCCGTCCATGCTGGTGGAGATCGAAGCCGAGGCAATAATCCTGTGAGCGGGCGGCAGCGCTTCACTCAGGTGGACGCGTTTACCGAACGGGCCTTTGCAGGAAATCCCGCGGCAGTGTGCCTGCTTTCCTCGCCGGCCGATCCGGTCTGGATGCAACAGGTGGCTCGGGAGATGAATCTCGCCGAGACGGCCTTCCTGGTTCGGCAGAAGGATGGCTTCGATCTGCGATGGTACACGCCGTCGGTCGAGGTGGACCTGTGTGGCCACGCCACTCTGGCGAGCGCCCACGTGCTCTGGGAAGAGCAAGAGCTGGAGCCGGAAGAGACGGCTCGCTTCCACACCCGCAGCGGTCTGCTCACCGCCTCCCGGGAGCAGGACATGATCTGGATGGATTTCCCGGCCACTCCGGTTGAGCCGGCGGAACCGCCCCCCGAACTCAAGGCCGGGCTGAGAGCAACGCCTCGATATGTTGGCCGCACCAAATTCGATTATCTGGTAGAGGTGGAATCCGAACCCGCCCTCCGGGCATTGACGCCCGACCTCGGCCAACTGACTCGCCTTCCCGTCCGCGGCGTGATCGTCACGGCACAGTCAGAGCAGACCGAATATGATTTCGTGTCCCGGTTTTTTGCTCCAGCTGCAGGGGTGCCGGAAGACCCGGTCACCGGCTCCGCGCACTGCGCGTTGGGACCGTACTGGGGCGCCAAATTGAGGAAGAGCCGCATGGTGGGATATCAGGCGTCGGCCCGCGGCGGGACGGTCATGATTCAGCTCAGTCAGGACCGGGTGCTCCTGGGTGGCCGGGCGGTTACGGTGTTGCGCGGCGAGCTGCTCCATTAGCGCCATCGATCCACTCGAGGCATTCGGTGCACTCGACCTCCGGGTGGGCCGGATCATCCGCGCTGAGCTCAATGCTCGCGCCCGCAAACCCTCCTATTGTCTGTGGATCGACTTTGGTCCCCTGGGGGAGAAAACCTCCAGCGCTCAGCTCCGTGCGCTCTACCAACCCGAGGAGATCGAGGGCCGGCTGGTGGTTGCCGCGGTGAATCTCGGAACGCGCAACATTGCGGGATTTGCATCCGAGGTGCTGGTGCTTGGAGTGCCCAGCGGCCAGGGCGACGTCGTTCTGCTTGCGGTGGAGCGAGAGGTCCCGCTGGGCGGAAGGGTTTACTAGAGGCCCAAGGCCGGTCAGCGCCCAGCCGTTGAATCTGCGACCACCGGCCGCACGACCAGTCCGGTTACCGCCCCGTCCTGTGCCCAGCTCCACTCGATCAACATCCGGTGCTTGGATTTGTCGAAGGTGGCACTGCGGCTGTACACGGTGAATCGCTCGGCACGGTTTACCTGCTCATCGACCTTGCCCTGCTCGGTTCCCAGGTTCTTCACCGCGCGGCTGGCAAAGTCGGCCAGATCGGTTACACTGCCGAACGCCTGACGCATGTCGGGTGAGAATCGATCCCACAGCTTCTTATACTCGCTCCCGTAGAGCCAGGCCGTGTAAGTCCGGCCCTCCTGCATGGACTTCTGTTCCGGCCGCTTTTCCGCGGGACTACAGGCGACCACGCCGAGCGCGGTCAGCAGCAGGCCCAGTCTGGCTTTCCCCATCAGCGTCCTCGATATTCGTCGCGCGCGTAGGCACTGGAGACATCATGCGGGTGTACATCTCGGTCGACATGGAGGGAGTTTCGGGCGTCGTGCACGAAGACCAGACTGACCCGACTGAGCCCCGCCATGCGGGAGAGTATAACAGGTTCCGCCGGCTGATGACCGATGAGGCCAATGCAGCAATCACGGGAGCACTGGATGCCGGTGCGACCAGCGTCCTGGTCAACGATAGCCATTGGCTCATGCGAAACCTTCTGGCCGAGGAGCTTCATCCGGTTGCCGAGCTGTTGAGCGGCGGCCCCAAGCGCCTCTCGATGGTCGAAGGCATCGACGCCGGATTCGATGCGGCGATGTTCATCGGTTATCACGCGCGGGCCGGGACCGCTCGAGCGATCATCGACCATACGTACACCAGCCGCGTCTATGAAGTACGCGTCAACGCCCAGCCCGTTGGCGAGCTCGCGTTGAATGCCGCCATGGCCGGCCTGCACGACGTGCCCGTCGCCCTGGTGAGTGGAGACCAGGCGCTCGCGTCCGAGGCTCGCTCGCTCCTGGGCGACCAGGTTGAGACCGTGGTGGTCAAGGAGGCGGTTGGCCGGTTCGCTGCCCGCAGCCTGGCCCCCACCGTCGCCTGCCAGCGCATCAGGACTGGAGCGGCCGCGGCACTCCAGAGGAGGCATGCCCGGTTCACCTTCGATTCTCCGATTGGAATAGAAGTGGATTTCGTGGAAAGTCAGATGGCTGATATGGCCGAGCTGGTACCGGGCTCCGAGCGGGTGGGCGGACGGACCGTGCGCTACCGCGGTTCCGACTACCGGGAGGTGTTTCGCGCGTGGCGAGCCATGTATAACCTGGCAGGCGTCGAATAACGCATGCCGGTCAACGCAATCTGAGGGAGGACGCGATGCGAGATCTCGCTCTGGGAGTCGTCATCGGTTTTCTCGTGGCCTGGACCTACGCCATGCTGTGGAAGGTGCGCTATGCCGCCGCGCTGCGGAGTGATGCCGTGGTCCGGAGCCAGGCGATCACCGCCGGCAAGGTGCAGGAGCAGCTGCTGCCGTATTTCCCCGACTTTCCTTATAACCCTAAGGACGTTCGCTTTCTCGGCAGCCCTACGGATCTGATCGTCTTTGACGGGCTGGCGAGCGGCGAAGTGAAACGGGTGGTCTTCCTCGAGGTAAAGACCGGAGGCTCCTGCCTTACGGCGAGAGAGCGGTCGGTTCGCGAGGCCATTCAGGCCGGCGAAGTAGAATGGCTGGAGGTCCGTCTTACACGCCCCCTGGCGGAATCAGGGGGACGGGTATCTTAGAGATGACCACCGCGTGGTCCGGAGCGCACCTGGGCGGTGCATCTCCACCTGGAGCGGTGCATTCGATGGAGCCTTCAGATGAGACCGATACCCCCGCTGAGACCTCTACCCGCTGTTCTCTCCCTTGCCCTGGTCTTATGCAGCTTCGGATCCAGCGCGAGCGCACAGGCCGTAAAGGTCCCGCCTCCGATAATTGTGGGCCAATGGAAGGAGGACACTTTCCTCCCTGAGCGGCAATGTCACGGCCACTACGCGGCGGCTGATCTCCAGCAATATCTCACTCAGGCCAGAGTCGCGATGTGGCTTCCGGACACTCGATCAGTGAGCCTGGACCCCAGTGGCGAGTGCATCACCATAAGAGTTCAGAGTCTTGGCGGAGCCCGGCTGGCTGAATTGGTACTGCGAGGAGTGAACGTTCCTCGACAGAGCGTACTCCTGCTATGGGAGAGGCCGCAGCGCCAAGGGTAGTTATCCGGAGACCCGAACCCCGCCGGCAGGATAGGCTACTCGGCCGGCGGTCCACGCGTGATAGGCTAGTGTCGAACGCAGGCCGGCTTCCCACCACATGGTTGGCCCCTCAATCAACGGCCCCTCCCTTGTAATGGAGCCTTCATCAGCCGCACTGAGCACCAAGGACGACGGGCGTTTATCGAGCCGGCTCATCTTGTGGCTCACCTGGCGAGCTTGGGGTGATTCACATCACCGTCCAGAGGTC
>DATKJJ010000168.1:0-2149 GCA_035543695.1 Gemmatimonadales bacterium
ATCCTTGTTGGTGAAGTCCCCAGGGCCCTGCTGCAGTTCAAACGGCACTGGGCTCTGTCCTCAAAAAGGGACAGGGTGTCCTCTTTTGAGGACACTCAGCTTGCCTGCCTAGCTTGGGGACGACATCATCCTGATAGACCATCGCCGCCGGATTCCGGCGGCTGCAGATCTTCGACCGAGGGCAGCGATCATGCGACGGCTATTTGTGCTGGCGGCGGTATGCTGGGTGGTGGCGTGCGGTGACGACAATAGCACCCAGCCCTCGGTTGGTACCCTCCAGATCACCACGGTAACCACCGGAACTTCCCCAGGAGAGTTCACCATCATCGTGGACGGCGCGTCTCCCCGGGTGATTGGGCCCAGCGCCACCCTCAGCATAACCGACGTGGATGAGGGCTCTCACGTCGTGCAGCTCACTCTTCCCACCGGCTGCACCGCGGCCGGCGAAAATCCCCGCACCGTGAGCGTCACCGCCCCGAACACCACCACCGTGGACTTCGCAATCACCTGCAGCTGACTTCAGGGCGCAGGAGCTCCGCTAACCTCTCCGCCGCCGCCGTCTACGCCGCAGGCCTCTGAGCCGCCGCCGGCGCCAGGGTGATCACCAGCACGCTGACCAGCACGCAAACCGTGCCCAGGAGAGTTCTCAGGTCCAGGGCCTCCCCCGCCAGGAAGTGGCCCAACAGTACCGCCACGACCGGATTGACGTAGGCATAGGTCCCCACCTTGGTGGGCGACTCGCGCTGGATCAGCCAGACATACGCGGTGAATGCGATGATCGATGCGGGGACGATCAGGTAGAGGAGTGCGACCCAGGCTTTGACGGATACGGCGGCCGGATGAAACCCGCCCACCTGGCCCAGCGACGCGGCGGCGATGCCCAGAAATCCGCCGCCCAGCAGCATCTGGGCACCCGAGCTCATGATCTTGGAGTCGGGCAGCGGGACCTTCCGGGACAGGGCCGAGGCCACCGACCAGCTGAGCGCGGCAAAGATCAGCGCGGCAGCGCCGAGCGGGTCCACCGGCGCTCCGCCCAGATTCAGAGAGCGGCTCATCAGCACCGCCACTCCCGCGACCCCGATGGCCAGTGCCAGGGCCAACCGGAGCGTGAGCCGCTGGGTGCCGAGCAACACGATCTCAGACAAGGCGGTGAACGCGGGAATCATCGCCAGCATCACCGCCGCTACCCCGGACGCCACCCGCTGCTCGGCCCAAAAGAGGCAGCCGTAGTCCAACACGAATATGAGAAAGGCCAGCAGCGACACCGAGGCCCACTGCTGTCGGGTGGGCGAAGCCTGGCGCCGCCTGAGCGCCCAGCAGTAGAGGATGAGTCCGGCGGTGGTGAAACGAATCGCGGCGAAGAGGAGCGGCGGCACCTCCTGCACTCCCACCCGAATGGCGAGGAAGCTTCCGCCCCAGAGGAAGTAGATGGCCGCGAAAGCGAGAATGGTCTTCCAGGACCGGCCATTCGCGGGCCGGCTCACTTCGAGAGCACCGCCCTTATGGAATCGAGGCTCCCGTCGTTGGCCGCCGGGGTGAGTCCCAGTATGTGGGCGACGAGATCGTAGACATGGATGTTCTGAAACGGTGGGACCACGGCGCCCCGGGCAAAGGCGGGACCGCGGGCCAGAAAGAGTGCCCGCATCGAGGGAAGATCGGGCGGGTAGCCGTGCATTCCCCTGGGACTGGGGACGCCGCTCCGGGCCGTGGCGATCCAGCCCTCGTCGGCAATGGCCAGGATCGGTTGGATCCGGGAATGCGCTCTATAATGGAGGGCCGCCGGGATCTCGGATTTCCGGTAGACCTTGAGCTGGGGCGCCCTCCGGAGTTGGGCGATGATCTCGTCGCCCCGGCCGGATTTAGGGGAGAGCGATACGATGGGGCCCTGGTCCACCAGTTTGACCGCCGCCGTATCGATGAGCTGCTCCAGATGGATGACGTGATCCAGGGCCACCTCCGCCATGCCGTGGTCCGATACCACGATCAGATTCACCGTGCCGGTCAAACCACGCTGTTCCAGTCCGTCCATCAGTGCTCCGACGGCACTGTCTACCCGGGCGATGGCGGAATCGGTCTCCGGCGCGTTGGGACCAAAGCGGTGGCCGGCGTCGTCCACATCGTTGAAGTACACCGTGAGCAGGGATGGCGC
>DATKJJ010000169.1:0-2789 GCA_035543695.1 Gemmatimonadales bacterium
CCGACAAATCCCGGTCTCCCCTAGGCGGGCACAGCAGAGCCACGTCCCTGCTGCCCTGCTGCCCTGCTGCCCTGCTGCCCTGCTGCCCTGCTGCCCTGCTGGCTACCCGCAGTACTCGTCGAGCTGATCGAATCCCACCAGCACGTCGCGGGGCTTGCTGCCATCGGGCGGGCCCAGAATGCCGGCATAGTGTAGTTGGTCGATAATCCGGGCAGCGCGGCCATATCCGATTCTGAGGCGCCGCTGCAGCAGCGATGTGGACCCGCCCTGGTTCTGAATGCACGCCTCGGCAGCTTCGCGAAAAAGCTGATCACGCTCGCCTTCCTGTGCCTCCGAGCTCGATTCGCCTTCGCCCTCCTGAGCCCGGACCAGGTCAAGGATGTCTGCTTCCTGCGCCTCGGCGGCCTCATGAGCCGCTCGCCGGGCAGCCCGGCGTCCGACGTACCAGTCCATCACTTTTTCCGATTCGTCGGTGCTGATGTAGGCCCCCTGGAGCCGCATGGGCTCACTCTTGCCCGGAGGCAGGAACAACATATCGCCGTTGCCCAGGAGCGCTTCCGCGCCGTTCTGGTCGAGAATGGTCCGGCTATCGACCTTGGAGGCCACCCGGAATGCGATCCGGCTGGGGAAGTTGGCCTTGATCAAGCCGGTGATCACGTTGACCGACGGACGCTGGGTCGCAAGGATCAGGTGGATGCCGATCGCCCGGGCCTTCTGGGCCAGAATGGCCAGCGGCGTTTCTACCTCACCCTGCACTGTCATCATGAGATCGGCCAGCTCGTCGATGATCATGACGATGAACGGCAGCACCCCGTCGCGATACGTCTCGTCCACCGGCTCTTCAGGCGGAGTGTCCGGCGCCTCCGCGTTGACCGTGGTCAGGGTGGGCTTGGGTCGAGGTGGGTGCCTGAGCGGCTTGCCTTCTTCCACCTTCCGGTTGAAGTCGGCAATGTTGCGGGCTCCGTTGGCCTGCAGCAGCTCGTAGCGGCGCTGCATCTCGAACACCGCCCACTTGAGCACCGATGCGGCGTCATGATTGTTGGTAACGACCTTATGGCGAAGATGGGGAAGCGCGTTGTACATCGACAGCTCCACCATCTTGGGGTCGATCATCAGAAATCGCAGCTGCTTTTGGGTGTAGCGATAGATCAGACTGGTAATGATCGTATTGATGGTGACCGACTTGCCGGTGCCGGTTGCGCCGGCAATCAGCAGATGCGGCATCTTGGTGAGGTCGGCAATGACCGGTTTCCCCTCCAGATCGTGCCCCAGCGCTATGGGAAGAACGGCTCGCCGACTGGCCCAATCGGATGACTCGAACAGCTCACGCAAGGTGACGATGCGCGCCGTGGGATTGGGAATTTCGACGCCGACGGCGCCCTTCCCCGGTATCGGCGCGACCCTGACCGAAGGCACCCGCATCGCGATAGCCAGGTCGTCGGCGAGAGAGCCGATACGCCCCGCTTTGACCCCCGGCGCCGGCACTACCTCGAATTGGGTAACCACCGGACCGGTCGTGCGGGGGCCGGGCCGGCCCTCCACCTTGAATGTCCGCAGAGTCTCGATCAGCGAATTCCCCAACCGGTCCAGCTGAGCCTCTCCGGCATCGATGTCCTGGTCTGACGGCGGCGTGAGCAGATCGACCGGCGGCAAATCCGACTCCTCGTCGACCACCGACCCCGCGTCGCCGGCGGAGCTCTTTTTGGCCTTCTTCTCTTTTCGCGGCCGGGAATCGGACGGACGGAGAAAGGACAGCATCGGCGCCGACTCTGCCGGAGATTCCGTCGACTCCGGCTCGACGGCCTTTCGCTTCCGCCGCTCGGATCTGACATTGCGCTCGTCCGGCGCATCTGCTGCCCCGCTGCCCCGCTGTCCCTCCGCCCCGCCTCGTTCGAGCCGCTGCAACGGATGCCAGGCGAAAGTGGCGAGGGTCAAGGCGGAAAGCGCCAGAAACCCGAGCAGGACTGCCCCGGCAACTCCCACCTTTCCCGAGATTGCCTCCGCGAAGAATCCGGGTAGCACGCCGACGATGCGAGCCGCGAAGCCACGCTGGGCGACGTCGATGTCCAGATCGGTTCTCCCCACGTGGGTCATCACTCCCACCAGGTAGGGAATGAGCAGGCTCAGTCCGACGATGAGCACCGCCGATCGCTTCATGTCGAGGTTGCCCAGTCGGTCGAACCCCGCAAGCGCCAGCCCAGCCCCGAGCAGCGGAATACCCAGCGCGCCAGCACCGAGAATTTGCCAGAGCCCATGACCGATGTAGCGGCCAACCGGACCCGTGATGGGAATCGGAAGCAAAGTGAGACCGACGAAGAGACCCAGCACCAGAGCGGTGAGGGCGCCCATCCGGCGGCGGGAATCCGTACTCATACCGGCACCGCCGCCAGCGTAACCCGCCGCTCGTGGTAGAGCGGCAGCACCGGATACGCATCCATCCGGGCCGCCTCGCGCAGGTCCTCCCGGAACCCCAGCCTCACCAGCTCCCGTCCGGCCCGGCTGTATCTGAGGGGACGCTCCCATCCATCGCGGTAGCGTCGGACCAGATCGAGAGATGCTATGGCCGCATCGTTCAGTCCCCGTCGCGGCCTGGTGTCCCCCAGAACCGCTGCCGCGAAACGCCCGGCACAGTAGGCATCGTCCAGCGAAAAAGCAGCGTCCCGGCCGGCGCACACGATCAGAATGTGCCGGTCGCTTTCCAGCGCCTCGCGCGCCTTCTCGGCCACCGCGGACAAGTTCACCGCAGCGGTGGGATACACTGCGCTAGCTCCCTGGGTCGCGAGCAGAGC
>DATKJJ010000170.1:0-5446 GCA_035543695.1 Gemmatimonadales bacterium
GTCGCGGTCAACCTTGATGCAGATGAAGTTGTCGTTGAGGAAGGCGGCCAGATCGGGGTTCTCGTACGACTCACCATCCATGACGTGACACCAATGGCACCACACGGCCCCAATGTCGAGCAGCACCGGCCGGTCGCCGGCTTCGGCGGCGGCAAAGGCCTCCGGCCCCCAGGGATACCAATGAATCGGCTGATGGGCGGCGGACTGCAGATAGGCTGAGGAGGACTGGCTCAGGCGATTGGTGCTCATGGGCGGGAATCTATTCAGCGGCTTCGGGCCATGTCGGTGATTTTCGACCGGCTGTGGGGTATAATGTCCCGGTGAATTTTCCACTGATTGTTGCGTTGATACTCGGGCTGCGTCACGCTCTCGATCCAGACCATCTGGCCGCGGTGTCGACCCTGTTGCTGAATCAGAGGCAGAGCGGAGTCCGGCGAGCCGCAGAGCTCGGTCTGGCGTGGGGCCTGGGACACGCCACGACGCTGTTCCTGTTCGGGGTGCCGGTAGTGCTCTTCAGCCGTTTGCTGCCCGAGCCGGTTCAGCGCGGGGCGGAGGTGCTCATCGGAGCACTCATCGTCCTTTTCGCGTTCAGGGTGCTGTACCGCTGGCACTCCGGACACTTCCACATTCACCCGCATCAGCACGGATCGCTGCTCCACGTTCACAGCCACCACCATGACGCCCCGCACCAGGCAGGGATGGGGGAGCACAGCCACGAGCACGGAAACGCTTTGGACCGCTCTCCCGCCGCGTCATTCGCTATTGGACTGGTACACGGAATTGGCGGCTCGGCTGGGATTGGGATCCTGCTGATCGGGACGGCGAGTGACAAGGCAGCCGGTGTGCTGGCGCTCGTGGTGTTTGCGGCGGCGACGGCCGTGTCGATGTCCCTGCTCTCGGTGACCGTCGCGTATACTCTGGCCCGGGGCAGCCTGCGCCGACGGTTTCCGGAGCTGATCCCCCTGCTCGGCTGCGCCGGAGTGGTGTTTGGCCTCTGGTACTCGCTGGGCGCCCTTCAGGGACACCTCTAGACTGAGCTATTTGTGGCTCAGCGAGTAGACGTAGGCCGCCACCGCCTTTACTTCGTCGTCGCTGATGGTGCTGCCTCCGCGCGGCGGCATTACGATACCGCTCTTCGACTCCTCTTTCGGAACACCCTTGGTCACCTGGGCTACGATCTCTTCGTAGCTGCCCTTGCTGTGGATCCATTCGGCATCGGTCAGGTTAGGACCCACCGAGCCCTGCGCATTGGTTCCGTGGCAGGCGTAACAGTTGCCAGGTCCATGGAAGATCTTGTCGCCCTGGGCGATCAGCTCGGCGCTCGGAGCAGCTGAGGACGCGCCTGCCGCAGGGCTCTTGGGGGTGCTGTTGTTTTCCGGGGTGCTCTGGGCAGCGAGCGGAGCTCCGCCCAGGATGGATGCGGCAATCAACGCCAGAACGAACTGGGGGTTCATGATCGGTTCCTCAGAGGGAGGTCAGACTCCGATTTAGCATACGCGCGCAGTGGCATTGGTCAAGCAGGGCAGGCTCAGGGTTCCGGCGGCAGCGGCTTGATCTCGACCCGGCGGTTGGCCGCGCGGCCCTGGGGTGTGGTATCTGGGGTGCGTGGTGTGGTGGCCCCATAGCCCCGAGCAACCATCTGCTGGAACGGCACACCCTTGGCCACCAGGTAGTTGCGGACAGCCTCCGCTCTGAGGGTGGACAGATGCTGATTGTCCGCCGGAGTCCCCCCGTTGTCGGTATGTCCCCCGATTTCTACCCGCAGCTTCGGGTTGGCCTGGAGCACCTTGGCGATGGAGTCCAGCTGCACGTAGGAGCCCGGCTGGAGCCGGGCACTGCTCGACTCGAAAGTTACCCCCTCGAGGACGAACGGGGCCGCCGCCGCTGCAGCGGGCACAGGGTTCACCCGGGCCGGTGGAGGCGCGGCGGCTGAGGTATCCGGCGGCGCGGCGTTGGACTGGATCCTCGGCTGTTGCCCGGCCACACAGCCCCGCGAGTTTACGGTTGCGCCTATCGGGGTACGGGGGCAGCGGTCCAGGCCGTCCAGCACTCCGTCGGCGTCCTCATCGCCGGGGCAGCCCAGGGCATCCACCGTAGCCCCCTTGGGGGTGGCTGAGCAGCGGTCCAGCCCGTCGGCAATCCCGTCCCCATCGCTGTCGCGGGGACAGCCGGTGGCGTCTACCAGCACGCCGGCTGGGGTGTCGGGACATTTATCGATGCCATCGGCGATGTTGTCACCATCGCTGTCGCGAGTACACCCAGCCGCGTCGACAGTAGCTCCCGGCGGCGTGCTGGCACATCGGTCGATGCCATTGGGAACGCCGTCGCCGTCGTTATCCGCTGGACAGCCAAACTCATCGACCTGTGCGCCCGCGGGCGTTGCGGCGCAGCGATCCCGGTTGTTAAGGACTCCATCGGCGTCGCTGTCGGGAATGGGCTTGCTGCCCAGCATGAAGCTGAAGCCCACGTTCAGGCCCAGGTTGGAAAACTTTACGTCTTGGCGAACAGTGTCGGGTGGCGTGCCGACCAGCGTCACCGCGGTGCCCTTATTGGGGTTGACCACTGCCTCCGCCCGCAGGAGGATCAGCGAGCTCAGCGGGAACCGGACCCCGGCCCCGGCCACAAAGGTTGTCGTCGTGCCGCAGATTTTGCCTACAAACTTCGGGGTCTGACACTCATCTCCGCCGGGGCCATATCGGGTGCCGCCGATTCCGGCTTTGAGATATCCCCATGTGCTCGATCCCAGCAGCAGGTTGTACAGCAGGGAAGCGGAGCCCAGCTTGACACTGATATCGTTGGAGTTGGCCAGTGATCCTTCCACCTCAGCCGAAAAGTTGAGCGGCAGCCAGATGCCGAGCCGGCCCAGTCCACCGAACGAGCTCCCCAGGCCGGTGTCGTTACTGTAGGACTGGAACGACGCGGCACCGCCTACTTCGAAGAGGTACCTCCGCTCCTGCGCCTGCATCCCGGATGCGACGAATACCACAGCAGACACCGCGATCATCGCCGGCAGCAGCCGTCGAGAGAGGGGCCTGGCGCCCCTATGGTAGGTGAGCATGGCTCCAATAGATACGCCCCAGGGAGGGCTGACAAGGAGCTTCGTCACAGCCGCTCTGTCCCCTTGGCATCTTCTCACGGCGCAACTACGATTCGCCCCCGGCGGTACGCGTCTCCATGCCAAGGCCCAGCTGCAATGAATGTGACTATTCAGTACTGCGTGGTTTGAAACTACGAGCCCAGAGCTGCCAGTTTGGCGGCTGAGTTGAAGCAGAACTTCCCCGACGCGCAGGTCCGCCTGGTTCAGTCTTCCGGCGGATTGTTCGAAGTGACAGTCGACGGCCAGCTGGTTTTCTCCAAGAAGGCCAGTCGCCGACACGCCTCGTCTGGGGAGGTAGTCCAGGCCATCCAGCGGCTGAGAGGTGAAAAGTGACCGATGCGCATTGCCATCTCCACCGGGGGCGGTGACGCCCCCGGGCTGAACGCGGTCATCCGCGCCGTTGTCCTCTCGGCGCATCACCGCGGATGGCATTGCTACGGCATTCAGCGGGGATACGAGGGCCTCCTCAGCTTTGACGGTGTCGTCCCCCTCGGCCCATCCCAGGTTCGGGGCATTACCCATCTCGGTGGCACCATTCTGGGTACCACCAATCGCGGGAATCCTTTCCGATACATCAGTCGCGACGCCGAGGGCAACGAACAGGAGATCGATCGGTCCAACGATCTGATCGCGGCCTTTCAGGCCAGCGGATTCGATGCCCTGGTTTCGATCGGTGGTGAGGGCAGCCTCCAGATTTCCTACGAGCTGTCGAAGCGGGGCCTGCCGGTGGTCTGCGTTCCCAAGACGATCGACAACGACGTGAGCGGCACCCAGCGGTCGTTCGGCTTCGATACCGCGGTGAGCACCGCAACCGAGGCGATCGACCGCCTGCACTCCACGGCGGAAAGCCACGACCGGGTAATGGTGGTCGAACTCATGGGCCGGTACGCCGGGTGGATTGCGCTCTACAGCGGTCTTTCCGGCAGCGCCGACGTCATTCTGCTTCCCGAGATCCCCTTCAATATCGAGAAGGTGTGCAACAAGATCCGGAGCCGTGAGGCGGAGGGAAGAAGGTTCAGTATCGTGGTGGTGGCGGAGGGTGCCCGCTCAGTAGACGGGAATGTGGAATTGGTCGAGCGGCGCGGCGTGGGAACGGTGGACCGCCTGGGGGGGATCGGCAGCAAGGTGGCCCGGGCCATCGAAGTGTACACCGGCAAGGAGACTCGCACTCTGGTGCTGGGTCATGTGCAGCGGGGCGGGTCTCCCACCACGTACGACCGCTTGCTGGCGTTGCGTTTCGGTGCTGCCGCTGTCCGGGCGATCGCTGAAGGAGCCTTCGGCGTAATGGTGGGCCTGCAGGGCGTCGGGATCGAGCAGGTACCGCTGGACGAGATAGTCGGGCGGCTGCGGAACGTGCCACTTGATTCGGACACCATCGCGACCGCGCGCGAGCTCGGGATCAGCCTGGGTGACTGAGTCCCCTCCACTGCAGGCCAGCCGAACCCGCCCCGACTATCCGGAAACACCAGCTCGCCCGGTCGAGGATGTCCTCCATGGCGAGCGAATCAGCGATCCGTATCGCTGGCTGGAGAACGGGCAGTCGCCCGAGACCCAGCGGTGGACCGAGCAGCAGAACGCCTTCACCGAGTCGTATCTCGCCGGCTTTCCCGGACGAGAGAGGATCAGAGCGCGGCTGGAGCAACTGCTCACGATCGGCGTGCTCACTGCTCCCACTCCGGCGCGTGGCCACTACTTCTATCAACGGCGCGAGGGGAAACAGAACCAGCCTGTCCTCTACTGGCGCGCGGGGTACGATAGCGTGGATCGGGTCGCAGTGGATCCCAACGCACTGAGTTCGACGGGAACCACCGCGCTGGACTGGTACTATCCCAGCGAAGACGGCACGCTCCTGGCCTATGGGCTGTCGGAGGACGGGTCGGAGCAGAGCGTGCTTCACGTGCTCGAGGTCGAGACCGGACGGCTGCGGGACGAGCGGATCTCCCGAACCCGAGCGGCATCCCTGGCCTGGCTCCCCGACAACAGTGGGTTCTACTACACCCGCTATCCCGCCCCCGAAGCCGTTCCAGCCGGGGAAGAGCACTATCACCGATGCATCTACTTCCATCGGCTGGGCACCGACAGCGAAGGCGACCGGCTGGTCTACCAGCCGAGGGAAAAGGAATTCTGGCCCGGGGTCGGCGTCTCGCCCGATGGACGCTGGCTGCTGGTACAGGTCGCCCGCACCTTCGACGAAACCGATCTGTATG
The DNA here is from genome assembly GCA_035543695.1 of Gemmatimonadales bacterium. GTDB lineage: Bacteria > Gemmatimonadota > Gemmatimonadetes > Gemmatimonadales > GWC2-71-9 > CAVVWJ01. The sequence goes on from DATKJJ010000170.1 coordinate 5,305, forward strand.
TGCAGGACCTGACCCAGGATTCTCCCCTCGTGGCCGTGGCGGAGAATCTGGCGGCCACTTTCGAAGGACAAATCGCCCACGGACGATTGTTCCTTCGTACCAATCTCGATGCGCCGACCTATCGCCTGTATCTGGTGGACCC
>DATKJJ010000171.1:0-5048 GCA_035543695.1 Gemmatimonadales bacterium
CGCGGTGAGAAGACCGGCGCAACGGGCCTGGTTGACCAGGTTTCGCACGGCTTCGGGCTCGATCCAGTTGAACAGGTGACGGCCACCCTTTGACCAAGTGTCCAGCAGAACCCCGGCCACACCCGCCGAGCCGGCGGCATCCCAGACCGTTGCCGGATCGGCACAACCCGCATTTTCATTGTCCGCGTAGGCCACGGCGATGACACGAGCGGAAGGACACCCCATCTCCCGTGCAGCAGTGCAGGCAACCTCGAGCAGATCTTTGATCCGACGGGGACGGCTGACACCAGCGAATCCCAGCTTCAGGAACACGGGAGTGAGGCGAGGCACCGCCCCCAAGGCCGCAATGCGGGTACGAACTTCCAGCGGACTCGCCACATCCCCCAGGGCTGCGCTCAACTCCAAGTCGAGTGGGACTCGAGCCTGAATCCAGGCAAAGACTTCAGGTGCTACGGCGCCGAGGGAACCCCTGGTTGGCTCCTTGGCGTCGATGATGTCCGCGCCTCCAGAAACCGCCGCCAGCACTTCGTTGGCGGAGCGCACGCTCGCCAGCAGTCGCATCCCGGCTCCCTTGTAAGATGCTAAGGTCCCGATATGTTAGGATTTAGAAGGTACCATCGACCGAGGTGGCAGGGGAGGCGGCGGCCGTGCTGGAGCGAAAGAGCGTGCTGGTGACGGGGGCGTCCAGTGGGATCGGCCGCGCGATTGCTCTTCGCTGCGCCGAGGCCGGAGCTGACCTGGCCATCACCTATCGCAAGAATCAGGAGGGGGCCGAAGCCACCGCGCGGGATCTTCGGGCCAGGGGGCGCCGCGCCGAGGTTCTGCGGGTGGACATCAGCCAGGAGGAAGAAATCCGCCGCCTGGCCGAGCATCTGCAGCGTACCTTCTCTCGCATCGACGTCTGGATCAACAACGCCGGCGCCGACATTCTCACCGGCGACGCCGGCCGGCATTCCCCGCTTCAGAAGCTCGATACCGTTATGGCAGTGGACGTCAGGGGCACGGTGCTGGCGTCGTGGGCCGCCGTTGGCATGATGCGAAAGCAGGGAGGCGGCTGCATCATCAACATGGCCTGGGACCACGTAGGTCAGGGCATGAAAGGGGAAAATCCGGGGATCTATTCGGCGGCCAAGGGGGCAGTCGCGAGCTTCAGCCGCTCGCTGGCTCGCGACGTCGCGCCGGACATTCGGGTCAACATCCTGGCGCCAGGGTTCATCGAAACCGCATTCGGTGAGGAGGCCGATCCCAAATTCCGTCAGAAAGTGATCGAGATGACGCCGTTGCGTCGTTGGGGCACGCCGGATGACGTGGCCGGGGCGGCAGTCTTTCTGGCGTCAGATGCCTCATCCTTTCTGACGGGGCAGATGATCATGGTGAACGGTGGAGTGGTGATGTAACGACAAGGAGAAACTATGCCAGCAACGAAAGAACGCACCTACAACGACAGCGAAATAAACGAGCGGCTCAAGGAACTGCCGGGTTGGTATTACGAGGATGGGTGGATCCGCCGGGTCTACAAGACCGATGGCTGGCCCACCACTACGATGCTGGTGAACGCCGTCGCATATCTGGCGGAGGCAGCCTACCATCATCCCGATCTGACCGTCACGTGGGGCCGCATCGTGGTCAAGCTCCAGAACCACGCCGCGGGCGGAATTACTGATAAGGATTTCGAGCTCGCGCGGAAGATCGAGGAGGTCGTCCTCTGGCGTCCGCAGGGGGGCGCTCTCGAGGGAACCCCCAACAAGTGGGTGCGGTCAGGGGAGCCGAGGTAGGACCGCCTGACCGACCGTCCGGCCGTCCGCCGCGTCCTCTTCGTCACCGGTACCCTTGCAGAGCCGGCACTGCGGCGGGTGCTGGCCGACATGGGCCCGGCCTTCGAGCCGGTGGTCGCCGTTCTGAAGATTACGGTGGCAGCGCTCATGACCACTCCCTGGATCGCGCGTCACCTGGAGGTCCCGCCCGAAACCGATCTGGTCCTCATTCCCGGCCTCTGCGAGGGCGATACCGCCGTTCTGGAGGAGCGGTTCAACGTCCCGGTTAAAAAGGGGCCCAAAGATCTTCGTGAAATCCCCCGCCACTTCGGGCAGGGGCAGACGGCTCTCGCGTACGGAGCCTACTCCATCGAGATCCTGGCAGAGATCAACAACGCCCCCCGACTCACCCCGGAACAGTTGCGCGCGGCGGCCGAGTACTTCCGGGCCAGTGGCGCTGATCTCATCGACGTAGGATGTACTCCCGGCCTGGCGTTCCCCGGGCTGGCCACCGCAGTCCGCGACCTGCGCGCCGCCGGCATGCGGGTCAGTATCGACAGCTTTGATCCGGCCGAAATTCGCACGGCCGTTGAAGCCGGCGCCGAGCTGGTCCTGAGCGTCAATCGATCCAACCTCGAAGTGGCCCGAGACCTCCGCGGCACGCCGGCCCAGGTTGTTGTCATCCCCGATTTCGGAGAAGGCCTGGAGACGCTGGACCCGAGCATCGAGCGGCTGGAGGCCTGGGGTATTCCCTACCTCATCGATCCGGTCATCGAGCCGATCGGCTTCGGCTTCATGGCTTCTCTCGAGCGGTACGCCGAGGTCCGGCGCCGCTACTCCAGTGCCCGGCAGCTGATGGGGGTCGGCAACATCACCGAGCTTACCAGCGCCGATTCCACCGGGGTGAACGCCGTTCTGCTGGCCATCTGCCAGGAAGTCGGCGTCAGCGCGGTGCTCACCACTGAAGTGATCTCCTGGGCTCGGGGGGCCGTTCGGGAGATCGACATTGCTCGAAGGCTCATGTATTACGCGGTCACCCAACGCGCCGTACCGAAGGCGGTGGACGACCGGCTGCTGACGGTCAAGGACCCCCAGATCCTGGAGTACGATGAGGCGGAGCTGCGCCAGCTTCACGCGGCGGTGCGCGACCCCAACTTCCGCATCTTCACCGATCGGGAGACGATCACGGTATTCAACAACGAGGTTTTCGTTCGCGGGACCGACATCCAGGCAATCTTCGCCCAGCTCGGTGTGGATGAGGCAACGCACGCCTTCTACCTGGGACGTGAACTGCTGAAGGCAAAGCTGGCCATCACGCTGGGCAAGACCTATCGCCAGGAAGGCGCGCTCGCCTGGGGCTATCTCACTCCGCCCGACGACATCAAATCAGAGCACGTGCGTCTCACCCAGCGCTCCCGCAGGACCCGTAAGCGGGCAGCGGAAGGGTGAGCCAGAGCGAGGCTCCTCTGGTAGAACCCCTGGGTTCTTCGGATGACCCCATAGATGTGTGCGCCCGTTTCCTCGATCTTCCGTTTCTCCTGTTTCTGGACAGCGCCTCCAGTCATTCCCACTCGGGCGAAGCGCAACAGCTCGAGCGGTTCTCCTTCTTATCCGCAGACCCGGTCTCTCTGATCCGCAGCAAGGGCCGGAACACCGAAGTGAGACATGGCGACGGAGTCTGGTCCAGCGCCCCGGACGACGCGCTTTCAGTGGCGCGAAGGCTTCTGCCCCACCCGCCACTGTCCCCGGTTCCCGGAGTTCCGCCATTTCAGGGCGGCATTGCGGGCTACATCGGCTACGACTGGGGAGCCGTGCTGGAGCGCCTTCCTTCGGCGCGCTATGACGATCTGGCGGTGCCCGATGTGTTGCTTGGACTCTATGACTGGGTGATTGCCTGGGATCACCGCGAGGGTACCGCGTGGCTGATCTCCACCGGATTGCCGGATCAAGGCGGCGGCCGGCAAGACCGGGCTCGGGAGAGGATGAGCCAGGTGCGAAAGCGCTTGGGATCCGGGTTTGGCGGCGGGGCGGCGGGACAGCGGGGCAGCGAGAAAGGGATCCGAGATTGGAGTCCCGGTGCCCCACTCGAGATCTCCGCATCGCCTCCAACTTATCCCGCAGTCGAGGTGGAAGGCACCGACGCCATCGGGCTCCGCTCGACCTTTACTCGCCGGGGCTACCTGGACGCTGTGGCCCGGGTGCGCGAGTACATCGTCGCGGGCGACATCTTTCAGGCCAACCTGTCGCAGCGGTTTCAGGCCCAGCTTCCAGTCCCGCCCTTCCAGCTCTACCGACGGCTCCGGCGACGGAATCCGGCTCCCTTCTCGGCCTATCTGGGCTTCGGCGAGCTCCAGGTCCTGAGCGCGTCGCCGGAGCGATTTCTCCGGCTGGATCAGCAGCGTCGCGAGGTGGAGACTCGCCCGATCAAAGGGACCCGCCCTCGAGGTCTGGGCCCCATGCACGACGCGGCGTTGGGCCGCGCCCTGGCGGAGAGCGAAAAGGATCGGGCCGAGAACGTGATGATCGTGGATTTGCTGCGGAACGATCTATCCCGGGTCTGTCGGCCAGGCACCGTTCGCGTGCCCGAGCTCTTTGCCCTGGAGCATCATCCCACCGTTCACCATCTGGTATCTACGGTCCTGGGAGAGCTGGACCCGGCCGCGGACGCCATCGATTTGCTGCGCGCCACCTTTCCCGGAGGGTCCATTACCGGGGCCCCTAAGGTGCGAGCCATGGAGATCATCGCCGAGCTGGAGCCAACTCAGCGAGGCGTATACTGCGGCTCGATCGGCTATCTCAGCGCCTCCGGCGCCATGGACACGAGCATCGTGATTCGAACCTATCTGGCCCTTCGGGGACAGGTATACTTTCAGGCTGGGGGAGGCATTGTGGCCGACTCCGATCCCGAATTGGAGTATCGGGAGACGCTGGATAAGGCACGGGGGCTGATTGAGACGTTAGTCGCCAGTCGACAGTCGTCAGTCGCCTGACGTGAAGTTGAGATGCAGGGCTCGGCAGAACTGACGACTCGCGACTGGCAACTGGCGACTCGAGAATGATCCTTCTAATCGACAACTACGACTCCTTCGTGTACAATCTCGCGCGCTACGTCCGGGAACTGGGTGAGGTCCCACTGGTGCGCCGGCACGACGCCGTTACCGTCGACGAGATCGGGGCGCTGGGACCATCCCACATCATTATTTCACCCGGGCCATGCACGCCGGCAGAGGCGGGGATCTCCACCGACGTGGTGCGGCAACTGGGTGAGCGGATCCCGGTGCTCGGTGTCTGCCT
>DATKJJ010000172.1:0-3694 GCA_035543695.1 Gemmatimonadales bacterium
CACCCGAACCCTCGACGATTGGCTCGGCGCGGCTGGTGTACCCATCGTGGAGAACATCGACACCCGTCGGCTCACCCGCCATCTGCGCGACCGCGGCGCAATGCGGGGAGTGGTAGCTGAAGGAGAAGGCCCCGACGAGGCAATGCGGGCCCGGTTGCTCGGCTCTCCAACAATGGTGGGACTGGACCTGGCATCTCAGGCCAGCACCACGGTCCGGCACAGCGAAGGCGCTGGTCCTCACGTCGTGGCCTATGACTTCGGGATGAAGCGGAACATCGTGCGCATGCTGGTGAATGCCGGTTGTCGGGTCACGGTAGTGCCCGGTAACACCTCTCCGGCAGAAGTGCGCGAGCTAACTCCTGACGGACTCTTTCTTTCCAACGGACCGGGCGATCCAGCGGCGGTTGGCTACGCACTGCAGACCATTCGCGAGCTGGCAGACACGGGCCTGCCCACGTTCGGAATCTGTCTCGGCCACCAGCTCATTGGCCTGGCCTACGGTGGTTCCACAGCCAAGCTGCCGTACGGCCACCGGGGAGGTAATCATCCCGTCCGCGATCTTCGCGGCGGTCAGGTACTCATCACCACCCAAAACCATGGGTTCGCGGTAGTTGGAGAGGCGAACCGGATTCCCGGCGCCCCCGCTCTGGAAGTCACCCATGTCAATCTGAACGACGGTACCATAGAGGGTATTCGGCACCGCGAGCTTCCGCTGTTTGCGGTGCAGTACCATCCCGAGGCCGCTCCGGGACCACACGATGCCTGGCCGCACTTTGCCGAATTCATGGCCTCCCTGCGCGGGGAGCGAAGGTCAATCCGGCAACCCCTTGACAGACAAGGGGTAAGCTCGTAGTATCGGCCATAGTTTCCCGCCTGGCTCCGCCGACATAACCCTCCCTGGGGGATGCATGACCAAGGCCGATCTCGTCGAACAGGTGACCGCCTCCATAGCCCGCACAGCGGGGCCGATGATCTCCAAGAAAGACTGTGCCCGCGTGGTGGATGCTTTCCTGGAAGCGGTCAAGGAAGCCCTCAAGCAGCAGCACAACATCGAGGTCCGCGGCTTCGGCACCTTCAAGATCCGTCGTAGAAAGACTCGCATGGCTCGAAACCCGCGCACCGGCGATCCGGTGGAAGTGGCCGCCCGTCCGGTTCCGGTGTTCAAGCCCAGCAAAGAGTTGCGGGCCCTCGTCGCCGACGAGACCACCCCGGAAGCCGAGCCGGCCCAGGGCATGTAAGCAGCAGATTCCCTCAACACATCGGAGTCGCCCTGGGTTTCGAGTCTTAGGGCGACTTCTTGTTACCTTTCGATCATGACCGCAGTTGCCTCGACCGTCACCATCCGGGTTCTCCTCTTCGCCAGCTATGCCGAGCTGCTGGGCAGCGACGTTTTGGAGATGGTGCTGGAAAATCCGGCACACGTCAGCGACGCGCTCGAGCGGCTCCGTGCTGTTCCCGGCGGCGACCGGCTCCCCCCCAAACCACTCTGCGCCCTGAATTTGAGCCAAGTCGAGCCGGACACTGTGCTTTGCGTGGGTGACGAGCTTGCTATCCTTCCGCCCCTTTCGGGTGGTTGAGCCGATGTATTTGACCGCTGATGCGATCAACCTCGGCGCTCTGCTGGCCCAGGTGCAATCTCCCCGGCACGGAGGGATCGCCAGCTTTCTCGGCTCGGTGCGAGATCACCAGGGCGGGCGATCGGTGCTTCGTCTGGAATACTCGGCCTACGATCCAATGGCCGAAGCCGAGTGCGGCCGAATCGTCCGGGAGGCGGAGTCGCAGTGGGACTGCGTCATTGCGCTGAAACATCGGACAGGAACTCTGCAGATCGGTGACGTTGCCGTTGCCATCGTGGCTGCCTCGGCTCATCGCGACGAGGCGTTCGCCGCCTGCCGCTATGTGATCGAGGAAGTGAAGCGGCGAGTGCCGATCTGGAAGCGAGAAGTCTTCGTCGATGGGACAGTGGAGTGGGTAGGAGCTGGGGCAGGGGGGCAGCGGAGCAGCGGGGGCGACCATAGCGTGACTTCGCAGAGAGCCGAATCATGAGCGCTGCCCCGCTGCCCAGCCGCCCCCCTGGCCCGCTGATCGACGTGTTTCACCGGCCTCTAAAGTCGCTGCGGATTTCAGTCACGGACCGCTGCAACATGCGTTGCCGGTACTGCATGCCGGAAGAGGAGTATGCCTGGCTGCCCCGTGATTCCATTCTCACCTTCGAAGAGATCGACCGCCTGGTCGGCATCTTCGCGGGTCTGGGGGTAGACAAGCTGAGGTTGACCGGAGGCGAGCCGCTCCTCCGTCACCAGCTTCCCAAGCTAGTCCGGCTGCTGCGCCGCCATCGCGGGATCCGGGACATTGCGCTTACCACCAACGCCATCCTGCTGGCCCGCTATGCAGAGGAGCTCAGGGATGCCGGGCTTTCCCGGGTTACCGTGAGCCTGGATACACTCCGGCCCGACCGGATGCTGGAGTTCGCTCGCAGTGGCCGACACCGGGACGTGCTGGACGGCATAGCGGCGGCCCGTCAGGCCGGGTTTGAGGCGGTGAAGCTCAACGTCGTAGTTGTTCGCGGCTACAACGATGATGAGCTGATCGATCTGGTCGAGTTTGCCCGGGCAGAACGGGCCGAAGTGCGATTCATCGAGTACATGGATGTTGGCGGCGCGACGGAGTGGTCCATGGATCGAGTGGTGACCAGGCAGGAAATGCTGGAGCGTTTGGCGCAGGTCTACGGCGTCATCACCCCCATACAGCAAAGCGGCTGGGCTCCGGCCGAGCGTTTTGCCCTCCAGAGCGGCGCCGTTATCGGGATCATCGCCTCGACCTCCGAGCCGTTTTGCCGGACCTGTGACCGGAGCCGTCTGACCGCGGATGGGACCTGGCTCCTGTGTCTTTACGGGGAGAACGGGCTCGACCTTCGCCAGGCGCTACGGGACGGAAGCACCGACGACGAGATCGCCGGGCGCATCGAGGACACCTGGTGCCGGCGAAACGATCGCGGCGCCGAGCTTCGCGTTACCACGCCCGAGCGAGGCGCACTTTATCAGCTGGAGTCTCTCCGGGCCGATCCGCACCGCGAGATGCACACGCGAGGCGGCTGATGCCGCTTCACGTGGCGCTCATCGAACCTCAGATCCCTCCCAACACCGGCAACATCGCTCGACTCTGCGCGGCTACCGACACGTCGCTGCACCTCATCGAGCCTCTGGGCTTCAGCATCAATGATGCCGAGGTTCGCCGAGCCGGGCTGGACTACTGGGACGCGGTGGACCTCTGGGTGCACCCGAACTGGTTTGCCTTTCGTGATGCGATGGATCGGTCGCGCTGTCTCTACTTCTCCGCCAACGCGGAACGCAGCTTCTGGGATGCTCCCTACAAGCCGAACAGCTGTCTGGTGTTCGGGAGCGAGACCGAGGGCATGCCGCAGCGGATTCTGGAGAAGCACCCGGAGCGCTGTTTTACCATCCCGATGTCGGGGCCGGTGCGAAATCTCAATCTGTCGAATGCCGTGAGCATTGTCCTGTACGAGGCGATCAGGCAGGTGGGTGGCAGTCGCGAGTCACGAGTCGGGAGTCGCGAGCAATCGCACGGATACTCGGTAGAGCAGTAGGCTCGTCTACACTTGGCTGACTCGGAGCTCGCGACTCGCGACTGGACACAACTATATTGCGGCGGTTTGGGCTGCTACACCTCCTTC
>DATKJJ010000173.1:0-4826 GCA_035543695.1 Gemmatimonadales bacterium
CTACCGCTCTACGGTCCCGATGGTTTTCATCCGTCGCCGCTGGGGACGTACCTCGCTGCCCTGGTGGTATACGAAGGGATTACCGGGCACGACGCACGGCGCCTTCCGGAGCAGGCGGTGGTGCAGGGTCAGACCCTGCCGGTGTCTGGCGGGACCGTCATCATGCTGCAACGCATCGCTCACGAGACGGTAGTCCGAATCAACGCTGAGCTGGGTCAATGACCGGCAGATTGCTCTCGATTGCCGCGCGATTCTTTTCTTCCCACGGAGGCAGCTTGAGCGCCTGCCCCAACGCCGCGAGCGGCTCGTCCACGGTGAATCCGGGAGCCATCGTTGCTGCCTCGTACAGGACCCCTCCAGGCTCGCGAAAGTAGATCGAACGGAAATACTGCCGGTCCAGCACTTCGGTAACAGAATTTCCTCGAGCGATCAGCTCCTGCCGGAGCTGCCTCTGTTCGTCTTCACCGGAAATGGCGAGGGCAACGTGGTGCACCGTGCCCAACCCGTTGCGTGCTGGAAGAGCGTCACCGCTATACCTCAGCTCCAGGGCGTGACCCGGCAGATCGCCATTCACCGCCATCCGCACCAGACCTTTCGCTTCATCTACTACCTCGAAGCCGAGCAACTCCCGGGCAAAGCTCACGCTCGGTCCCGGAGCCGTTACCGTAAGGGTCACACTATGGAGACCTCGAATGGCAATGTCCGCGGACAGGCCGTTCCCGGTCCACGGTGTTCGGGAATCGTCCTTCGTCTCGGTCAAGCGCACCTGAAGTCCGGAAGGGTCGGTGGCGACAATCCCGTTCCCCCCGCTGGCGATGTCCTCCCGGACCGATATGCCATGGTCTTGCAACCGAAGCGTCCACCGGGAAAGCGATCCTGCCGGTACCGAAAAGGAGGTGGTGGTGATCTGGCCGGCGCCGTGCCGGCCGGGCGCCACGCCCCAGCCGGCGTAGGGAAAGGTGGTCCAGATGGTTCCCGGCACGCCCCGCTCGTCTCCATAGTAAAAGTGGTAGACGTTGGGATTGTCGAAGTTCACCGTCTTCTTCACCAGCCGAAGCCCGAGAGCATCGCGGTAGAAATCGAGGTCAGGTTGGGCCTCGTTGACCGTGGCGGTCACATGGTGCAGCCCCAGAATGGCTCGTTGCACGAGGAATTCGCTTACTCCGTCCGGGTGAAGACGATCTCGACCACAATGTTGCCCGGCAAGGTCTGGTTGCCCCGAAGCTGATTGGGCTCAGCGGTGAGCGTAAGGCCGTTGAACAAGAGGTCCTGATCCAGACTGAGCGTGACAGTGGTGCCGCTCAGGCTCCATCCTCCGGTCACATCGGTGTCGAGGTCGCTGCCATCTCCCTGGCCGTGGGGTGCGAAGAGGTGCCCCGTGGCGGTGCCTTCGGCCGCCAGAATGAGCTCCGCCGTAACGCCCAGAGCGAGGTGATCGAGGGTGATCCCGTTCTGCGTCTCTTTGAGGGTCGTGAGTTGGTAGGTTCCCGCCACGGTTTCGGGCGTCGGGTTGAAGCTGTCGTCTCCTCCACACGAGAGCAGGAGCACCCCAGCCAGAACCCAGCTCTTTCGCAGCATTTGTACCTCCTTTGTAACGAACCCCCCGAGTGCCACTCGGTGCAGCGGCTCGGATGCGATCTGATCGAGTCGGTACCGCCGTCACTTCCGAGGCTGGCCCCACCGAATGACCGATTCTGAGTGTCCCAAATCTCGTCGCGACCAACTTTCTAACACTTGAGCGGCCCTCTGGCACGGGCCATACTGCCGTCACGTCTTCGAGAGGAGCGCCATGTTCCCCGCTATCTGTCGTGGCAAGGCGCTGAAATCGTATGGACTTGCGGCAGTGACCCTACTGTCCGCGTGCGCCTCTACCGGTCCTGGAACGCCTGCATCGTTCGCCACGCCCGGGATTATGCCCGCGCGGGTGCCGGCCACTGTCCCGCAGGCGAGCGCTCGCAAGCCGAGCGCTCCCCAGTCGAGTGCTCCCAAGTCGAGCCCTCGTAAGCCGAGCGCTCCCCAGATGAGCGCTCTCAAGCCTCGCGTGTCTGCGCCGGCTCGCCCGCGCACCGCGAGGGACAGCGCGGCTATGGAATCGGCGTTGACCAGGCAGCTGGCGCACCGCCCCCTGGCGGCGGCCCTGGCCCGGCGGATACGTAACCCCGAGCTGGCGGACCGGGTGGCCTCAGCCGTGGTGTATGAAGCCGGCCGAGCCCACATCAGCCCCAGCGTGCTTGCGGCCGTGCTCCTGATCGAGAACGCGCCGTTCGATACCAGCGCGGTCAGCAGCGAGGGCGCCATTGGCCTGATGCAGGTGATGCCGATGCACGTCGGAAACTATCGCTGTCTCTCGGGTGACCTCCTGAATGTGGAGGCCAATATCTGTCACGGAGCTCGGCTGCTGCAGATGCACTTGCGGCGGACCAAGTCGCTCGAGACCGCCCTTCGGCGATATAACGGATGCGTCCGCGGCCGCAACACGCCCCGGTGCCAGAACTATCCGGTGCGAGTGATGCGGACGGCGTCTCGCCTCCGGCGGGAGATTCTGGTTGCCGGTGCCAAGCTGTCCGACCAGTCCGGCGAGGAACCGGAGGACGTGGCCGCTCGCCTGGATGCGCTTCCGCCGGATCTCCCGGCCGACAGCGCGGCCGTGGCATCGAACGAGCCGGCCCGCTGCGACTCATTCCTGGGCTGTCTCCGGGACCGCTGGAGCCGGACCCGCTAGGCTACCCGCCAGCCCAGCGCCGCCACCGCTCGAACCAGTCCGGCCACTCCACTCCAGCTACCCGCGGAGCTGATGCTGCTCCAACTCCTGCCGGAGCTCCGCGGTCAGTGCGTCTACCGCGGCGGGCCGGCCGTGGAATGCTGCCGGCGTGCTCTGAAATAGCTCCACTCTCCAGCGGTTCCCCTCGGATGCGGCGACCAGCGTGTGGATCGTATTGACCGCAGGGTTCAGATCTGACTTGCCCGGCGGCACCATCCCGGCAACCGCTCGCAGGAGCACCACGCCGGGAGACAGCATACGAACCTCGCGGACCTTCCCGATGTAAGCGGCAGTGGGGTGGCTGCGAAACACCTCGGTCAGATGTTCCTCGATATTCTCCTGCCCGTCGACCGGACTTCCGTCAAAGCCTACCATGTTGCCGTTCCGGCTGAAGCGCCGGGCGAACTCACCGGCGTTTCGCTCGTTCCAGCAACGCAGAACCTCCTCGTACAGCCCGCGAGCGGCGCGCTCGGCTGCGGGGGCGTGAGTAAGCGGCTGATCCGGCATGATCCCCCCAGAGGCAATCAGGGTTGAACAGTCAGCTCTATCCGAGAAGCAAGTTTGGGCGTGTGCCAGATGCGATGCGTCTGGGCGCGGAAGTCGCCCGGTTTGGCCTTGAAGATGTTGGGCACCCAGGTCTGCGGGTTCCGGTCGTAAAGCGGAAACCAGCTGCTCTGGATCTGAACCATGATCCGGTGTCCCCGCTGGAAGGTGTAGCTCTGCTGATGCAGATCCACGGTGAACTCCAGCGGCGTGTTTGGAGCCAACGGCTCAGGGGCGCTGAAGCTCCGGCGATAGCGGCCGCGCATGATCTCGTGGGCGACCATAAGCTCGTATCCGCCCCAGGACCAATTGTCCGGAACGCTGTCGGGAAGGACGTCGATCAGCTTCACCACCCAATCGGCATCCTGCCCGGTGGTCGAGGCCACGATGCTGGCCTTGATGTTCCCGGCGACCGACAGGTCTTCCTCGAGGGGGGCGGATACCCACTTCACGACATCGGGCCGGCCGTCCACAAAACGCTGGTCTTCCGTTTCCCAGAACTTCCAGCGGCTGCCCCGCGCGTCGTAGGTGCGCTCCACCGGCCGGGAGCGATAGGGCACCGGGTGAGCCGGATCCGCAACGTACTGATCGTATGATGCCTCTCCGGCTCGAGGTGGATCGAAGGTGAGAGCGCCACCTCCATGGAGATACAGTTTTCGGGGCGTGCCTGCCTTGGGCGGCCAGCTATCGTATGAGCGCCAGCGGCGAGCTCCGGCGTCGTAGAGCATTGCCTCCGGCTGGTCCCGGGCCTTTCTGTCCTTCAAGTAATGCGCGAACCATGGCGCCTCAACATCCCGTAGGTAGGCTTCATAGGTGCCCGGATCAACAATTCGCATGAGGTTGGCCGGGCGGCGCCATCCCCCGTGATTCCAGGGGCCCATCACCAGAAAGTTCCGCCTGCCGCTATCTCCCCGCTCCAACGCGGCATAGGTCGCCAACGGCCCGTAGCGGTCTTCCTGATCCCACCAACCGCCTACAGTGAGCGTGGGAACCTGCGGAACCTTGAGGATCCGCTGCACCGCCCGCTGCTGCCAGAACCGATCATAGGCCGGATGGGCCACGAAGGCCTGCCAGGTGGGGACCTTTCCGTGGAAGTACATCCGGTCCACGTTGGCGAGCGAGCCCAGACGGGTGTACCAGTCGTAGGTGTCCCAGGAGTCGATGCCCAAGTCGCCGGAGAGCGGAGAATCGGTGCTCAGCTCCATCGAGCCGGCGTACTCGAACCCGTAGGACAACCGGAATGCGCCCTGGTGGAAGAAGTCGTCGCCCATCCAGGTGTCGGTCATCGGCGCCTGCGGCGAGATGGCCTTCACCGCGGGATGGGGATTGATCCCCGCCATGGTCGCCAGAAAGCCGGGATAGGAGACGCCGAGCACTCCGACCCGCCCGTTGTTTCCCGGAACGTTGGCCAGGAGCCACCCGACCGTGTCGTAGGTGTCGGTGCTCTCGTCCACGCCCTTGGGATCGCCCGGATCATGCAACGGGCGATTCATGATGAACTGTCCCTCGCTCTTGTACCTGC
>DATKJJ010000174.1:0-5526 GCA_035543695.1 Gemmatimonadales bacterium
ACGCGTTCATGTATCTGGGCGACTCCGCCATCGTGTTCAAGGGAGGAAAGCGGGTGGGGGCGAGAGAGGATCGCAACCTCCTCATGACCCTCGGCTTCGATGTCTACGGGCAGCCGCCACAGACCACGGTCGCCCAGATCAAGGCGGCGCATGTGGACCTGAGCAAAATCCGGGAGGACAGCTGGCGAGGGACCAAGGTCTGGGTGGTCGGGGCGGAAAAGGGCGACACCGTTACCAATCAGTTCTGGATCGAGCAGGACCGGCTGCTCTTCGTGCGGCTGATCGAGGAGCACAAGAACCCGAAGAAGCCCGAGGAGAAACCCGCCATCCTCGACATCACTTTCGAGGATTATCAGCCGTTGGCCAAGGGGTGGGTCGCCCCGACCTGCGTGATCAAGGTGGACGGGAAGGAGCTGCAGCGGGAGAAGTACCGGAACATCCAGGCCGACGTGAAGCTTCAACCGGATCTGTACGACCCGGTGACGTATCATCCACCAAAGTGGGTCAAAGAGAAGTAAATCCCTCGAATGGAGGTGGGCCGTTGGCCCACCTCCCCACCTCGATCCATCGAGGCCGCTCAGTCGAGCACTTGCTCCAGCGCCGCGAGCCGTTCCGCCCAGTATTCCTTCATTCGCGCTGCCGCCGTCCGGTCCGGCAGCCTTACGTGTTGCAGCGCGACCTGGCTCTTGCTTGCCCCCTTGCTCATGAAGCCGACCTCGAGCGATGTCCCATCCGGCCAGGTGATCCGCATGGACTTGTTCCGGGTTGCAGTCCGAACAGTCAGCTGAATGCCGGGGAGCCAGCGAGCCCGGGTTCGCGAGTCGACAAATGCCTGATACAGCCGATCCAGCGGCATCGTGAATGTCTTGCTCTTACTTGCCTCGAAGGAGCCGTCTCGGCGCTGGCCCACCGCGCGCAACCCCTTGATCCGCTCGTAGCCCACGGTCACCGTCTGAGCCCACCAGCCGGGGATCTTGTACTTCTCCATGACATACTTCGCGATCTCCCGGTGCGGCCAGGTCTCCGCCTTGGCGCGATCCAGCGCCTTGACCCAGCGCTCCCAGTTGCACCCGGTCCTCTCCTTGATGAGCGCGTCGCTCCTGCCGGCGAGGGCGGCATACTGGGCCGGCCTCGGTGCCGCTGAAGTGACGACTGGCTTTGTTTTCCGGAGTTGAGCGCGGGCCGCGGTGTAGGACTCGCCGGTCTTCTGCATGCGCCCGCGGACCAGGCGCTTGAAGTCTTTGTCGGTGGGCATGGCTTGATCCTTTGGTCAGGCCACGGGCGCTGCCCCCCAGCGGCGACGCCAGTGGCTCGCCAAAGGCTCGATCAGAACGGATCCGGGAGTGTGCCCCCCTTTGCCTCACGAGGGTCCGGGCTGGGGCCGGGCCGGCGAGGTTGGGCGCGGATCAACCGCCGAGGTCTATAGTGTGAGTTTGGGGCGACGACGGCAAGACCAGGTATTCACTTTGGACCAGCCCGGTTCGGTATTGCCGAGTGGCGAGGTGCTCCAACCGAACATCGTGCGGCAGCGGGCCAAAGAGGGGAATGCCCTCACCCAACAGCACAGGGACCCGGGTTATGATCAGCCGCTGAATCAGGCCGGCCCGGAGAAAACGTTGGATGGTGATGCCCCCATCCACGTAGATATGGCCGACGCCGCGTTGTTCCAGTTGATGAACGATGTTTTGGGGGTCGCCCGAGAGCTGTTCCATTCTGGCGCCAGCAGGCGGAGGCTCCAGGGATCCACTGCTCAGCACATAGACCGGCTTCTCGCCATAGGGCCAGGCATCGAACGCAAGGACCGTTTCATACGTTTTCCGGCCGATGACCAGCGCGTCCACCGTCGCCATGAAGGTTTCGTAGCCGTGTTCCTCGCCGCCACCGTCCGGGAGCCAATCCAGGCCACCGTCGGCTCGGGCGATGAAGCCGTCGAGGCTGGTGCCGATGAAAACGGAGGCCTTCACCCTCGGACGAACTTGAGGTGGGTGACGTTCGGGGCGGCGACGGTCTTCACCAGCCGCAGACCATGCAGATCCTTCATGCCGTCGAACAGCCGCTCGCCCGAGCCCAGGAGGATCGGGACGACATGTAGCTGCATCTCATCCAGCAGGCCGGCATTGAGATATTGCTGGGAGATGTTGGCCCCTCCGGCCAGAGCAACGTCCTTCCCCTTGGCGGCGTGCCGGGCCAGATCGTAGGCCGACTCGATGCCGTCGGTGACGAAGGTAAAGGTTGTTCCGCCCTCCATGACCAGGGGCTCCCGCGGGTGGTGCGTCAGGACAAACACTGGGTGATGGAAGGGCGGCTTCGATCCCCACCATCCGTTCCAGGGTTTCCCGATGTTCCACGGTCCAGGATGCCCGCCGAACATGTTGCGACCCATGATGGTCGCCCCGATGTTCGTCAGCTCGTCCTCCACCACCGGCGTACTCTCGTCCGTCTTCCCGCCCTCCAGCCCGTGCGGCTTTCGCCAGGCAGCCAGGGGGAAGACCCACTGGTGGAGGTCCTCCCCGCCGACGCCCAGTGGCTCCACAACGCTCTGGTGGGGACCGGCGACGTAGCCGTCCAGCGAGAGGGAGATGCGAAGGCGCAGCTTGGACATGTCAGGTCTCCCGAGAGAATTGAGGCAGTGGCTGCTCGCTGGTGATGTCCACCTTGGTGATGTCGGGCTGGAAGAAGAGTGCGACGGTCCAGTCGAGCACGATGCGAAGCCGGCGATCCCAGCGCGGCATCTGCATCAGATAGTAAGTTCGCCGGAGCCACCAGGCGGGAAAGCCCCTCAGCCGCAGCCCGAATACCTGGGCGACGGCCCGGGAATGACCCAGTGACGCCATCGTCCCCAGGGATCGAAAGACGAATGGCTTCGGGCTCCTGCCCTGGAGCACCGCGGCCACGTTTTCCGCCAGGCGCCGAGCCTCCCGGACGGCGTGCTGGGCCAGTGCCGGATAGGGCCGGCCTTGTGGATCGGGGATCGCAGCGCAGTCACCCAGCGCCCATACGGCTGGGTGACTGCGGCTCCGCATTTCGGCGTCAACCACGATTCTCCCTCGTTGATCGTGCTCCACCGGGATCGCCGAAGTCGCTGCACTGGGCACGATGCCGGCGGCGAGCACGACGGTTGCGGCCTCGAATGTCTGGTCGGGAAGGTGGACTCGTCCCGGCTCGATCGACCGCACCGGGGCGGACACTCGGATGTCGGCGCCGCGCTTGACCAGCACCTGTGATGCGACCTGCGCGAGCTTGAGATCGATCTCCGGCAAGGTACGCGGGCCCGCCTCGAAGAGATGAAACCGAAGCTCGTTTCGGGTGATCCGGGGATAGTAGCGGAGCACGTCGTCGGCAAAGGCGGTGAGTTCGCCCAACAGCTCCATTCCTACCAGACCGCCTCCGATGATGATCACTGTGAGACATCTCCGCCGGTGAGCGGCATCTGCGGTTGCGTCGGCGCGCTCGAGCTGCTCAATCAAGTGATTCCGGAGCAGGAGAGCATCGGACATGCTCTTGAAGGTGAGCGCGTTGCCGGAACCCGGTATCAGCCCCTCATTGGTGTCGGCGCCAAGCGCAACCACGAGCTGATCGTAGGGCAGATCGTACACGGTCCCGTCCCCAGCCATTGCCCGGATTTGCCGCCGCTCCACATCCACTCGATCCACCCTCGCCTCCAGGAATCGGGCGCGCTTCAGAGCAGGGCGGATGGGCTGGGCGCAGTGCCGCAGCTCCAGCCGGCCCGAACACGCCTCGAACAGGAGTGGGGTGAGCACGAAGAAGTTGTTCCGACTTACCAGCGTGATCTCCACCGCGAGCCGGCCTCGGCAGAGCCGCTCGAGATGGCGGACGGCGGCCACTCCTCCGAACCCGCCGCCCAGCACGACGATTCGCGTAGGTTGAGCCATTCCTCAGGCTAATCGACGATGGCTCGAGCACAAGTAATGGTTCTTTAATCCCGGCAGATCAGAACCGAAGCCCGAGATCAGTGGGGCACATCAGCGATCAACGGCGGGGGGATCTTCTCTTGGCCCTCTGGGCAACCGCGATAGAGCGCTGAACCCAGTCGTCCAGTGCTTCAGCGTCTTCCAGGACCTCCGCCGGGACGCAGTAGTACTGCATCACCTCACCATCAGGACCATATGGCCTGAAAGGATCCATATTCCGGCTCACGAAGCCCGGGCGGGTGCTGTCGTCCACCTTGAAGTAGAGCGTGTCGTCATCGATCAGCGCGAAGAAGAGATCGCCGCTGTAGATCCCCACTCCGCCGAACATGCTCCGGCTTCGGACATTGCTCAGCACCCGCCCGAGCTGCTCCAGCACGTAGCTGCGGAAACCGGCGCTGACCGTCACAGAATCAACACCAGGCCTAACCCGAGCCCGATCAGCACCAGCGCCCAGCTGATGCCCAACAGGAAAGCAGGGTTGGCGGTACTTGGCGTCGCATCTGGAGGCAGGGTGGCGCAGAAGCGGCGATACTGCACCGCGCCGGCTGCAGTAGTGACAACCCCGATTCCTACGAGGGCGGCGCCCAGATAGGGTGAGATGCCGTGACCCACCGCTCCTGACTGTGCCCGCAACAGCCGAAGAAACAATCCGAACCGGGCCACTACGAAGCCGAAGGCCATGATCCCGATTCCAGTGCGGAGCCAGGCCAGCATGGTGCGCTCGGCCGCGAAATACACTCTTGGGTCGGGCAGCGGTTCAGCCATTTCCGGCTCCCTGGCTCGTGCGGCATCCGGCGCCATACATGAAATAGTTCCTGGTCTTCTCGATCTCGAACCTCCACCCCAAATCGGCAAGACGCCGGGTGAGCTCGGCACCGTCGTAAAAGACTTTATGGACTCGGTATTCCCGTCCGTCGTTGAGGCGCCGCTGCAGCACGGTTGCGGAGCGATCGGGCAGGACGTGGTCCACCGCCGTCGACGTCTCCTGGTAGCGCGAATCCACGAAGAAGATCCGTCCTCCCGGTGCCAGGCAGGAATCCAGCAGGTTCCAGAACTCGGCAAACCTTTCTGGGGGAACGTGGGAGAGCCAGAACCCGAAGAAGATGGTACCGAAGCGTTCTTCAGGCCCGGGGCGCCACCGGAACAGATCGGCCTCGATGTATCGTACCTGGGGTGAGCCAAGTCGCCCGGCATTGATCGCCAGCATCTCTCGCGATCCGTCGATGGCCGTCAGCTCATCGGCAAAGGGCAGCAGCTGCTCGGTCCATATCCCGGTGCCGCAGGCCAGCTCCGAGACTCGCCCTTCGGGCCGAAACGCGACCAACGCCGCGCGCACCTCCGACGCCTCGGCAAACCACTGCGCCTTCTGGGCAGGGCCGCGATCGTAGCGACCCTGCCTGAGCCACCACTGATCGTACTCGGCGGCGCGCTCTCGATAGTAGTCGAGCTGCTCCCGCAGCACTGCTCCCGTCTCGAATTCCTGTGACGATCTTCCGCTCATACCACCGAATCTACTTCGTCAGCTGTCAAATCTTGCAGCATTCCGGCAGCTTGCCTGACCCCGCGCCTGTGGCGACCTTTCAGCATGAATCTC
>DATKJJ010000175.1:0-13366 GCA_035543695.1 Gemmatimonadales bacterium
GCCCGCCGAACCCGAACGAATTCGAGAGAGCCACATCCACTCGGCGCTCGACCTTCCGGTTAGGGGCGGAATCGAGGTCGCACTCCGGATCGGGAGTGAACTGATTGATGGTGGGGGGAATGACCCCGCAGGTGGAGGACAACAGGGACACAATGAACTCCAGGGCGCCCGCTCCTCCGAGCAGGTGACCGGTCATGGACTTGGTGGAGCCGAACACCAGCTTGCGGGCATGCTCGCCAAAGACCGTCTTCACCGCCACGGTCTCGGCGATGTCGCCCTGCGGAGTGGACGTGCCATGAGCATTGATGTACCCAACGTCCTTGGGGTCGATGTTCCCGTCCGCCAGGCAGTCACGGATGGCCCGCTGTGCCCCTTCACCGCCTTCCGCGGGCTGGGTGATGTGATACGCATCGGCGCTGAGCCCATAGCCGAGCACCTCTCCCAGGATCTGGGCTCCGCGCTGCTCCGCGTGCTCCAGGCTCTCCAGAACGACGATCGCGCCGCCGTCACCCAGCACGAACCCATCGCGATCCTTGTCGAATGGTCGGCTGGCGGTTTCCGGCGAATCGTTGCGGGTCGAGAGGGCCTTCATGTTGGCGAAGGCCGCCACGGTGAGACCGGTGATCGCCCCCTCTGAGCCGCCGGTCACCATGGCATCGGCAACCCCGTGGCGGATCATATTGAACGATTCGCCGATCGCGTGAGCCGACGAGGCACAGGCTGAGACGGTGGCGAAGTTGGGCCCTTTGAGTCCATACCGGATCGACACCAGCCCGGCGGCGATATCGGGGATGAACATCGGCACGAAGAAAGGCGAAACCCGGTCGGGGCCTTTGGTGACAAACGCCCGGCAGTTGTCCTCGTAGGTCTGCATGCCGCCGATGCCACTTCCGATCACCACCCCGGTGCGTTCCGGGGCCGGGAAGCGACCTTCCAACCCGGCCTGAGTGATGGCCTGGTGGGCGGCGGCGAGCGCCAGCTGGGCAAAAAGATCGTACCGCTTGGCCTCTTTGCGGTCGATGTACTGCAGCGGATCGAAGCCCTTTACTTCACAGGCAAAGCGGACCTGCTGGTTGGAAGCATCGAACTTGGTGATGGGGGCGGCACCTGACCGGCCGGCGAGCAGTGCCTGCCAGGTGCTATCGACATCGTTTCCCACCGGCGTCACCAGCCCCAGGCCGGTGACCACAACACGACGACTCAAGACTATTTCCCTATCTTCTCGTGCAGGTAAGACATGGCATCGCCGACCGTGCGGAGCTTCTCCGCCTCCTCGTCGGGGATATCAATGTCGAACTCTTTCTCGAACGCCATCACCAGCTCGACCGTGTCGAGGCTGTCCGCTCCGAGATCTTCCATGAAGCTCGCATCGCTGGTCAGCTTCTCTCGCTCCACGCCGAGCTCTTCGACGATGATATCCTTGACCTTCTCTTCCACGTTGCTCATGTCACCCTCGATTAAAGGATTACGGTCCGTCTCAGATTACCATGCCACCATCGACCACCAGCACCTGTCCGGTGATGTAACCGGCCAAATCCGACGCGAGAAACAGCACCGCGCCCGCCACATCCTCCGGCCGGCCCAATCGGCCCAGCGCGATCTGCTCTAATAATGTGGCTCGGGCTGCATCGGGCAAGGAGGCGGTCATGTCGGTGTCGATAAAGCCCGGTGCAATGCAGTTGACCAGAATGTTGCGGCTGGCATACTCCTTCGCCACGCTCTTGGTGAACCCGATGAGCCCCGCCTTGCTGGCCGCATAATTGGCCTGACCCTTGTTGCCGGTCAGACCGACGATGCTGCTCATGTTGATGATGCGACCGGCTCGCCGCTTCATCATGCCTTTGATGACCGCGCGGGTGGTGTGGAACGCCCCCTTCAGGTTGGCGTCGAGCACCGCATCCCAGTCCTGCTCGTTCAACCGGAGGAGAATGTTGTCGCGGGTGAGGCCGGCGTTGTTCACCAGAACATCCACCGCTCCCAGGGCGGCTTCGGCGGCTGCCACGGCCGAGATCACCTGATCCTCCTGAGCGACGTCACAGGCTACGCCGAATGCTCGGCTGCCCATTGCCGCCGCCACATCCCGAGCTCGCGCGGCATCGCGCCCCACCACGGCTACCTTGGCGCCGGCAGCGTAGAGGGTGTTGGCGATGGCCAGCCCAATGCCTCGGGTGCTGCCGGTGACGAATGCCGTCTTGCCGCTGAGATCGATGCTGTGAGCCATCACTGGAGGAACCGCTCGACCTCGTCAGCGGTGCCCAGAGCCACGGCCTTGGCCCCCGGCACGATACGCTTCAACAGGCCGGACAGCACATTGCCGGGGCCGATCTCCACGAAGGTCGCTCCGGGCACCAGTTCGGCGGCGGCCTGCATGCAGGCCACCCAGCGCACCGGCGCGGTCAGCTGGTCCGCCAGCAGGCGCTTGGCGTCGACGCCGGTTCGCACCGCGTAGCCACTGGCGTTGGCAATGACGGGAAAGGACGGATCGGCAAAGGTCGCCTCGGACAAGGCCTCACGCAGTCCGTCCACCGCAGGAGCCATCAGGGGCGAATGAAATGCACCGCTCACCTTGAGGGGAATCACCCGCTTGGCGCCGCGCGCCTTGCATCGCTCGCCCGCCCTGTCCACCCCAACAGGATCGCCCGAAATCACGGTCTGATCGGGCGCGTTCAGATTGGCGGGCACCGCAATGCCATCCGGCCCGGAGGACTCGTCGCAAGCGCTCTGCACCTCGGCTGTGGCCAGGCCGAGGACCGCTGCCATGGCGCCGGGCCGCTCCTGTCCGGCGGCCAACATCAGCTCTCCCCTACGGCGAACCAGGCGGGAGGCATCCACGGGACTCAGAGTGCCCGCGGCAACGTGGGCGCTGTACTCGCCGAGGCTGTGGCCCGCGGCCGCACCGAGGGCGCTGAGCCGACCAGCAACGACCGAGAGCACCGCCACGGAGTGGGCCAGGATGGCGGGCTGGGCGTTATGGGTGAGGGTGAGCTCGTCCTCCGGTCCCTGCCACATGATACGGGAGAGCTTGGTGTCGAGCGCGTCATCGATGGCAGAGAAAGTTTCCCGCGCCGCAGGAAAGCGTTCCGCGAGGTCCTTCCCCATGCCGACACGCTGTGCCCCCTGGCCGGGGCACATCAGGACCGTCACCACCGGATGACGGCGCTCCCCCAGGTAAATCCGGCGCCGAAGGCCACCAGGAGAAGAAGGGAGCCGGGCTTCACCCGACCTTCGCTGATGGCCTGATCCAGCGCGAGCGGAATCGATGCGGATGAGGTGTTGCCATAGCGGTCGACATTTACCATCACTTTGTCCATCGGCATGCCGGCGTGCTTAGCCGTGGCCTCGATGATGCGCACGTTGGCCTGATGTGGAATCAGGAGATCAACTTCGTCCGCGGTCACACCCGCCCGCCGCAGCGCCTCGTCACATGCCTCCGCCATCGTCAGCACCGCCGCCTTGAAGACCTCCCGGCCGGCCATCTTCATGTAGTGCGACCGCTCACAGACCACCTTTTCGCTGATCGGGTCTGCCGCGCCGCCACCCGGGATGTACAGCAGCGGCGCGAGCTTTCCGTCGGACTTCAGGAAGGTGGACAGAATGCCCCGGCCGTTTTGGCCGCTGGCCCGCCGCAACACCGCGGCCCCGGCACCGTCTCCGAAGAGAATGGCGGTTGAGCGGTCCTTGAAGTCCGTGATGGTGGAGAGTTTCTCGGCGCCGACCACGAGCACCACCTCGCTCTGCCCCGCGGCGATCATGCCTTCGGCCACCGCAGTGGCGTATACAAATCCGGGGCATGCCGCGGAGATGTCGAACGCCGCCGCCCGGTCGGCCCCCAGCAGCGCCTGCAGGTCACAGGCGGTGGAGGGCAGCAGCCGATCCGGCGTGGCTGTGGCCAGCACGATTGCGTCGATGTCCTTCGGAGTGAGACCCGCCTGGTCCAGCGCCTTGACGCTGGCCTCGCAGCTCAGCATGGCCACGGACTGGTCCGGCCGGGCAATGTGGCGCTCCCGAATGCCGGTGCGCTCCACGATCCATTGGTCCGAGGTGTCGAGCATGCGGGTGAGGTCGGCGTTGGTGAGTACGCCCGGGGGCACAGCCACCCCGACGCTGACCATTTCCGCGATGGGCCGCCGGGTCACGCCGTTGCTCCTGCTTCCCGCTGGGCGAACTCCGCTCCGATGTGCCGGCTCAGATCTACCTCGACCGATTGGACCGCAACCCGAATGGCGTTCTTGATGGCATTGGGGGTGGAGGCTCCGTGACAGATGATGGATATGCCTTTCACGCCCAGCAGGGGCGCACCGCCGTACTCGGAATAATCGAGGATCCGAAAAAGTTCCTGGATCTCCGGCCGGCCCAGCACGTCGGGAGCGCGCTCCTGGACCAGATTGACGAACAGATGCGCCACGGACTCGTAGAATTTGAGAATCACATTGCCGACGAAACCGTCGCAGACCACCACGTCGACCACCCCGAACTTATGGTGCCCGGCGACGATGTCACGCCCCTCGATGTTACCGATATAGTGCAGCCGCGGGCTACGGCGCAGGAGGCTGTTGGCCTCCCGGCTGATGGCGTTCCCCTTCTCCTCTTCCTCCCCCACGTTGAGCAGCCCGACCGTGGGGCTGGGCCGGCGCAATACGTCCCGCATGTACACACTGCCAAGGTAGGCAAAGCCCACCAGCTCGCGAGGCGAGCAGTCCACATTGGCCCCACCGTCGAGGACCAGCACCGGCTGGTTGCCGGTGGGGAAGAGCGTGGCGACGGTGGCACGCTCGACTCCATCATGCAGCCCAAGCAACAGTGTGGACGCGGCCAGGAGCGCCCCGGTGTTGCCGGCGGAGACAAAGGCGTCTGAGGCTCCCGCCTTCTGCAATCCCAGCCCGACCACAATGCTGGACTTCCGCTTGCTTCGCACCGCCGCGAGCGGCTTCTCGGCCATGCCGATAACCTCAGCCGCCTCGTGGATCTCGAGGCGGCTGCGGTCGGCGTCGGGATATTTGGCTAGTTCTGAATTGATGACGTCAGAGCGGCCCACCAGCTGGATGAGGAATCCGTCGGGCAAGGTTTTCAGGGCCTGCAGGGCACCGGCGATTTCCGCCTGCGGGGCGGTGTCGCCCCCCATAGCGTCTACCGCGATGCGGATCACGCTCAGACGTCCTCGACCTCGACCTGCTTCTTGCCCCGGTAATATCCGCAGGAATCGCAGACCCGGTGGGACAGCTTGGGAGAACCGCAGCGGGGACACGCCTGAGTGCGAGGCCCTGCGGCACTGTGATGGCCTCGGCGGAGGCGCTTGCGGGATTTGGACATTCGACGCTTGGGGACGGCCATAATTACCTCAGACAGGTTCGGCGGGCGCGGAACAACCGCAGGGTCCCGCGTTCAGATCGGCTCCGCAGCTGAGACAGAGGCCGGCACAGTCGTCGCGGCAGAGTAACAGACGGGTGGGTGCCGCGAGCACTAATTCCTCCCGCACCACGTCGCGCACATCGATGTGTGAGGCCCGTTCCGATAGGGGGTAGAAATCGGGATCGTCGGCCGCTTCTGGATCGGAGCTGAAGACCGCGGCGTCCACGTCAATGCCGATATCGGTTTCGACATCAGCGAGACAACGGCGACACTCTCCCTGGATGGTGCCTTGAATCTTCCCCCGCCACAAGAATTCCTCGGGGCTGGTGGCCTGCAGCTGCCCCGTAATTGCCACCGGTCCGGCCAAGTTCAGATCCAGGCCTTCGAACGCCGGATCGTCCGGCGCAACTTCCCCCACCGTCCGTACCGGGCCGCGCTGAAGGTCCCGGATGTCCACTCGCAGCATAGCCGCTTAAAGTAGCAGCGACAACAACTTGGGTCAACGCTTCAACCCCAGAGCCCGGCCAGCTCACCCTCGGTGAAAAAGAACGCCACTTCGCGGGCCGCGTTCTCCGGACTGTCTGATGCATGGATGGCGTTCTTGCCCTTGGATTCAGCAAACAGCTTCCGGATGGTGCCAGGTGCCGCTTCAGCCGGATCGGTTGCGCCGATGACGGTGCGGAGCTGGGCCACGGCGTTGTCGCGCTCGAGCGCCATCGGCATACAGGGCCCGCTGGTCATGAACTCGACCAGGTCGTTGTAGAACGGTCGGCCGCGGTGCACCGCGTAGAACGCTCCGGCTTCCGCCTGGGTCAGCCGAACCAGCCGAGCGGCGCGCGGCATGAACCCGGCTTGCTGAAGATGCGCCAGGATCGCTCCGATTTTTTTGCCGGCGACCGCGTCGGGCTTGATAATGCCGAGCGTCAGGGTTGCTGCCACGACTCCTCCTTCATGACTTGCTCAGGGCGCCCAACCGTTTTTCCAGGAGAGCGACCACATCAGCCGGCCGGCGCATGATATCGATTCCCGCTCGTTCGAAGGCGGACAACTTCTCCTCCGCGGTTCCGGAGGAGCCCGAGATAATGGCCCCCGCATGTCCCATCCGCCGGCCCTTCGGCGCGGTCTGCCCTGCGATGAAGCCGATGACGGGCTTGGTGACCCGCTCCTTCACAAACGCCGCCGCCTCCTGTTCGTCCGTGCCGCCGATTTCGCCGATCATGACGATGGCTTCGGTGGCAGGATCGTCCTGGAAGGCCGCGAGACAATCGATGAAGTTGGTCCCTATGATCGGATCGCCCCCGATACCAACGCAGGTGCTCTGGCCAATGCCGTTGCTGGTCAGCTGGTTTACCACCTCATAGGTGAGAGTCCCGCTGCGCGACACCAGCCCAACCCGGCCGGGACTGCAGATGTTGCCGGGAATGATGCCCACCTTGCTCTCGCCGGGAGTTATCAAACCGGGACAGTTTGGGCCGATCAGCCGAGCGCCGCGGCTCCTGACGAAGGGCATGACCCGACTCATGTGCATGACCGGGATACCCTCGGTGATGCACACGATCAGAGGAATACCGGCGTCGACCGCCTCGAAGATGGCGCCGGCGGCGGCCATGGGCGGCACGTAGATGATGGCGCAGTTGGCGTGCGTCTCCGCCACCGCGTCGGCAACTGTATTGAAGACCGGCACCCGGTTCTCGAATTTCTGACCGCCCTTTCCCGGAGTCACTCCCGCAACCACGGAGGTGCCATACTCGAGCATCTGCCGGGCATGGAAGGCCCCCTCGCGGCCCGTGATCCCCTGCACCACCAGCCGGGTGCTCCGATCGACGAAGATGCTCATGCGGCCTTCCGGGCAAGCTGTACGACACGCTGAACTGCCTCGTCCATGTCACTCAGCGCAGGCATGCCCACACCCTCGAGAATCCGGATGGCTTCCGCCTCATTGGTTCCGGTGAGCCGGATGACGATGGGCACCTTCACCTTGAACTGACGGGTGGCGGCAACGATACCGTTGGCGACATCATCGGTCCGGGTGATGCCGCCGAAGATGTTGAACAGGATTGCCTTCACGCTGGGGTCTGCGGTGATGATCTTCAGCGCGTTGATCACCTTCTCCGGGCTGGAGCTGCCTCCAATATCCAGAAAGTTGGCCGGCTCGCCCCCGTAGTACTTCACCAGATCCATGGTGGCCATCGCCAGCCCGGCCCCATTCACCACACACCCGACGTTTCCCTCCAGCTTGATGAACGACAGGTTGGCCCGGCGCGCGGCCGCCTCGCTCGGCTCCTCCGCCGAGTCATCTCGCATCAGGCCGAGATCCGGCCGCCAGAAGAGCTCGTTATCGTCGATCACGATCTTGGCGTCCAGTGCCAGAACCTGACCCGCCGGTGTGGTAACCAATGGGTTGATCTCGGCCAGCGAACAGCCATTGGCGGTAAACACCGAGTAGAGCTGCTCCATGATCCGGGCAGCCGCCTTGACCTGGTTGAAATCACGGTACAGGGCAAAGCCGAGCGCGAGCGCCTGGTGCGGCAGCAGTCCGTAGGTGGGGTCAACGGGGAGGCGCACAATCTTTTCCGGCGTTTTGGCGGCCACCTCCTCGATGTCTATCCCGCCGGCCGAGCTCACCATGAATACCGGACGCTGGCTCTCCCGGTCCATGATCAGTCCCAGGTAGCTCTCGCTCGCGATGTCCGCCGCCGGCACGACCAGGACCTTATGTACGGTGAGACCCTTGATCTCCATGCCCAGAATTTCCGTGGCGTGGTCGAGAGCCTCGCTCGCATTTCGGGCGAGCTTTACCCCTCCCGCCTTGCCCCGACCGCCGGCATGCACCTGCGCCTTGATGACGACCTTGCCGCCCAGCCGACGGGCAATCGTTTCTGCCTCAGTGGGTGTGGAGGCCACATCGCCGTCCAGCACGGGGATGCCGGCTGTCTTGAGCAGGGTACGGGCCTGATATTCGTGCAGATTCACAATGCCGCCATGATGGTAGTTCCGGTTTCTCCTCGAAGTGCTGCCGGGCCCTGGGAAAGACGGGCGATAATCGCCCGGCGCCCACCCCGGCGAACGAACGCTGCCGCCGCCTCCACTTTCGGCTTCATGCCGCCCGCGTCGAGCGATCCGCCCGCGACCATGTTGTCGGCATCTTCAACCGTCATCCGCCGAATCGGTCGGGCAGCCGGCGTCCCCCAGCCCTCGAACACGGCATCCACGTTGGTCAGGATCATCAAGACCTCGGCGTTGAGCTGAGTGCCCAGAATCGACGACACTCGATCCTTGTCCACCACGGCGTCTATTCCTTCCAGGCCGAGGATTGGATCCTGGTACACGGGAGGACCTCCGCCGCCTGCCGCGATGACCACCACGCCTTCACTCAGCAACCGCTGAATGATCGGGAACTCTACCACACCGATCGGCAGCGGGCTCGTTGCCATCCGGCGCCAGGCACCCGCGCCGTCCTTGCCCACCGCGCGGCCAACCTCCCGCAGCCGGGCTGCTTCGGGAGAAGACAGCGCGTGCCCGACAGGTTTGGTCGGCTCATTCAGGGCAGAATCGTACCGGTCGACCAGCGTTTGGGTGATCACGGTAACGACCTGGCGCTGAACCCGGGCGGAGGCGAGCGCGTTCTGCAACGACTGCTGCAGCATGTACCCGATCCAGCCCGCTGTTTCCGCCACCAGCACGCCCAGAGGCAGCGGCTCGGCGACCTTTCGTGCCGCTTCGTTGCGGGCCAACTCGTCTCCCACCTGGGGCCCGTTTCCATGCACGATGACGATCTGCCAACCTTGCCGGGCCAGCTCCACGATGGGAGCCACACTCTCCCGGGCATGGCGGAATTGATTGGTGACCGTTGCCGGTTCGTCGGAACGGGCCAACGCATTGCCGCCCAATGCTAGCACCGCTGTCGGCAAAAAAAGCCCTCCAAGCTAGTCCCCGCTCCAGCAGCGAGCAAGTTTTTAAAAGCGCGCCGAGTCGAGGGGCACTCCAAGCAGATTTCGCAGACTGTTCCACGCTCGGCCGAACTCCGACCAGTCGCCGGCGTGGAGCGCGGAATCGGCATGCAGCATCCAGCGCCGTGCTTCATCCAGCCGTCCGGTTTGAGCGGGGCCCGGCGGTGCCGGTACCGTCGTACCCAACAGATTACTCCAGGCCTCCCTCAATGTCCGTCCCGCGCCGAGGCGATCGGGGACCGCCACGCTCACCCAGGCGAGGATGGCTCCTCCCGACGGCCGCAGCGCAAAATAGCCTTGGTAGGCGATCGGCCCCCCGGGTCCGAGCTCCACCTTGAGCGGCCCCCGCTCGAGCTTGCCGCCATCTTCCTGAATCGAGTCATTCAGCGCGTTATATAAGGGAAAGCGCGCCCAGCGGTTCTGCAGGATGTCGCGCACCGGGAGGGTGGTTGCCGAGTCCAGCCGGGTCAACGCGAGGCGAAGACGACCCGCATCCCGGGACCCGATCAAAATTCCGCTGAGCCGGCGCTCACCGGCGGCCTCGAGCGTGGCCGTCAACACCGGCCCTGATGTGTCCGCCGCCCAGCCGAGCTGAGCTGGCGGCTGGTCGGCCGACCGCTGCTCGGTGACAGGGTTGATGACCCCCAATTTCCAGGGAGCCCGCTCCAGCTGCTGAGTCTGAATCCTGAACCAGTCGGGGGGATATCCCGCGCTGCCCAGCACCGATTCCGGGATGGCTGAGGCCGGCTCGACCAGACCGTGGGAGACCCGGCTCCAGGCTGCGGCGGTCGGGTCGGTACGGGGCTGAAGGTAAATCCGCACCGCCCCGCTTTCGGCGTTGACCGTGGCGAGAAATGCCGCATTGACCGATCCCACTCTCCGCTCGCGCCAACTGGTTCGAGGAGTGAGCGGGAAGGTGCCCGAAGTCACATAGCCATCCAGCAGCCAAACCAGCTCGCCATCTACCACTCGAGCGACCGGCGCGCTCCAATCCGCGAAGGGAGCCAGGCGATTCAGCCGCTCCTCAGGCGAGAGCCGCCAGTCGACCCGGCTGCCTGAAGGCAAGTTGCCCAGCAGGTCGCCTGCCTGGAGGGCCCAGGCAAGCGCCAGCCGACGCGGCCAGGATCCTACTCTTACACCAGGAGCGTCTCCCTCCACCACGCGATAGGGAGGGGCCTCCGGCGCAAGCACATCGGAAGGCAGATCGAACAGCGTGGTGGGACCCGGACGGGCCAGGGTATCTCCCAACCGCAAGTACAACGGCTCGCCATCCGGGCTGACCCGCTGATCTGCTACAGCGGTTACAACAATGTGCCCGCCCGCGCTCGAGCGAACGATCAGCCATGCCGGCAGGCGCCTGCCACCTGGCGTCATCAACGCCGGGTTTACCGCAACCAGGTGTCCGGAATCACCAGGAATTGCCCGGGCCAACGCGGCAGCACTCCAGAGGGAGGGCACCACAGGCGGAGATGGTGGCCCGATGGCCTCCAGAGTGGTGATCCGCAGCGGCTCCAGCCCGTAGGCTACCCGCGAGAGATGCTCCATCGAGGCATTGTCCAGCGCCGGCTCGCCGGTCCCCGTCAGCATGGAAGGCAGCAACCAGTGGGTCACTATGGATGATCCAGCCAGAACGATCCAGGCGGACAGCACCAGGGCATGCCGGGGCCGCGCTGCCCAGAGGGCGGAGATGCCACCCGCGGCCAGCGCGATACCGGCCAGAACCGGAGAGACGTTTGCGGTGGCTCGCCAGGTTGCCTGATCGAGTAGTTCCGGCGGTCGGGCCAGCAACTCGTACGGCTCCAACAGGTATCCCCAGGCCAGCGCCAGCGCCAGCGCAGCCAGTACCCACCCGAGATGAGCCCGCGCGTGGTGGTTGATCGCCGGCCGCCGCTCGATCCAGCGAATGGCGCCCACCAGCATGTAGAGCGCGGCCGCCCCGGTCAGGGCCAGCAGAACGAGAAGCAGAAAAAAGCCGTGCGCCGCGCGCCAGACCGGCAGCTGCGCCACATAGACACCCAAGTCGCGGCCGGCGAGCGGCTCGTTGATGCCAT
The DNA here is from genome assembly GCA_035543695.1 of Gemmatimonadales bacterium. GTDB lineage: Bacteria > Gemmatimonadota > Gemmatimonadetes > Gemmatimonadales > GWC2-71-9 > CAVVWJ01. Next base: position 11,351 of record DATKJJ010000175.1, read on the forward strand.
AGGTGACACCCTGCCAGGCCAGGGCGACATCTCGCCACCAGCGGGAGGCACCCACCCCGACCACCATGCCGAGGAGCACGCCCGCCACCACCACCACCGTCAGCAGCGCCCGTGGCGTGAGGGCCTCCCGAAACTCGAGATTCGCCACGTTTCGTCGCACCTGGACGGTGCCCACGGCTCGATAGACCAGCAGCAGATGTCCGATGAACCAGGCGGACGCCATCAAGCATCCGCACAGGTCGAGGGTGAAACGCAGAATGTGCCAATCGAGGATGAATGACGCGGCGGCGGGCGAGAGCTGAGCCGCCCACCAGTGATCCGCCAGCAGGGTGGCGGTCCAGCGGCCCAGAAACAACAGTGCGACCAGCGCTCCGAGGGCGGCCGCGAGCCGCCGGCGGCGGCGGGACAACTATCTAGAAGCGTGAACGGTTAACGGTAAACCGTAAACCGGGAGACCGGCGGCTCTCACCCGTTCACCGTTCACTGTTCACCGTCAACGCTTTCTTCTGCCGTTCCAGCCATCCCTCGACTTCGGCCCGGTACTCGTCTCGCTTGGCCTGGTCGGTGGCCTCGAATCGCATCACCAGTACCGGCTGGGTATTGGAGGCTCGGAGCAGTCCCCATCCCTGGGGAAAGGTGATTCGAACTCCATCGATCGTGTTGACCGGATACAGCGTGGCATAGTGGACGGCGGCTCGCTCGACCAGGTCGAACTTCTCCTCTTCGGGGCAGTCCACCCGGATTTCCGGAGTGGCATAGGTGCGCGGCAGATCAGCGAGCAGTGGTGCGAGACCGAAGGGCTGGCGGCTCACAATCTCGAGCAGCCGCGCGGCCGCGAACAGGGCATCGTCGAAACCGAGGTAGTCGCCGCCAAAGAACATATGGCCGCTCATCTCGCCCGCCAGCGGGGCCTTGAGCTCCTTCATCTTGGCCTTGATGAGCGAGTGTCCCGTCTTCCACATGACCGGCTGGGCTCCAGCGGCCGTGAGGGCGGCCGGGAGCACCTCCGAGCATTTCACATCGAAAATGACCGGAGTGCCCTTGCCGAACCGCCGCACAGCATCGCGCCCGAATATCACGAGAAGCTGATCGCCGTAGATGATCTCGCCGGTTTCGTCCACCGCCCCGATCCGATCGGCATCGCCGTCGAATGCGATGCCCAGCTCCGCGCCGCCGCGCCGCACCTCCGCCTGCAGGTCGCGCAGATTTTCCGGAACGGTGGGATCCGGATGATGGTTGGGAAAGGTCCCGTCCGACTCGCAGAACAAGGGCGTCACCTCGGCGCCGAGCCCCTGCAGGGTTGAGACGGCCACCAAACTTCCTGCGCCGTTGCCGCAGTCCACCGCTACTCGCACCGGACGCTCGAGCTTGTGCCGGCTGATGATCCCCTCGCGATAGCGCTGAAGCACCGACCCGTCAGAGGTCTCCTTGCCTTTACCCGACCGCCACCGCTCGGCCATGATGATCTCCCACAGCTCCAGAATGTCGTCGCCGTGAAAGGCTTCACCCGCCAGAACCATTTTGAAGCCGTTGAACTCGGGAGGATTGTGCGAGCCGGTAACCTGGAGACCGCCGTCGGTCTTGAGGGCGGAAACCCCGAAATACAGCGCGGGCGTGGGCAGAGTGCCCACATCGATGGCCGTGCCGCCCGACTCGGCGATACCCCGGCGCACTCCCTCTGACAGTGCTGGGCCCGAAGGCCGGTTGTCGCGTCCGACCGCGATGACGGGGGCTCTGCCCAAACGGCCGGCCGCCACACTGCCGAAGGCATGGCCCAGGGCCCGGGCAAAGTCGGGTGTAAGCTCCCTGTCCACCAGGCCGCGAACATCGTATTGCCGGAATATTGATTTGGGAACATTCATGCGAGTCAGAGTCCCCGGTTGACGTTACTGCCGGGCCACCGGTGTGCCTGTCTGGGTCAACGTTCCGGCACTCTTCACGGCCGCGTCGAGCGCTCCCCGGGGCCAGACGCCAAAGACGAGGACGGCGATGAGGGACAGGGCGATGACTCCGGCG
>DATKJJ010000176.1:0-3969 GCA_035543695.1 Gemmatimonadales bacterium
CGCCACCGCCCAGGCCCGCTCGTTCAGCTCGGTTGCCGCATAGAGTCCATCGATCGGAGCGGTCAGCGCCAGACTGACGCCTCCGCTGAAGCTGCGCGACGCCAGCTGCTGGTCGGGCCAGCCCACCGCCTGCAGCAGCTGCCGGGCGGCCTTTTCCCAGGCCGCAATGGCGGCTTTCACCTGCGACGGCTCGACCCGGGCCTCCAGGACGGCACCCGGCCGATCCAGCAGCAGGCTCGGGCCGGTGAGCCGGCGGGAGTCCAGAACGAGCATGGCCGGATTACTGAAGCGCGTAGGCACTAGTCCTCCAACTCCTCCTCCCGCGGCACCCGCACGCCCCGTGAGTCGCGGACGAACTCGCGGCGGTGGTCTTCGCCCCCATCGGCCGACACGGCCATGGCCATCGCCGGCGCGCTCGGCCGGGGGCGCTCGACCATCCGGGAGGCCGCATTGGGCTGGAACTGGATCACCTGCTTCCAGGTCCGGGTGATCTTGTCGCCAAAGATGAGCAGCAGGTCTCCCGGTTCCGACTCCCTCAACCCGGCATCCACCGCGGCCTGCTCCTCCGGTGTGACCAGGATCTGCTCCGCGGGAACCCCGTTCGCCACTAAAGCATCCCGCAGCAGCTGGGGAACTTCGTCGGGCCGCCGGCCCCTCAGCACGTCGTCCCGCCGGCAGATATAGCGCTCGAAATTCCCCGCCGCGATCCGTCCGATCTCCGCGATGTCCTCATCCCGCCGGTCGCCCGGAGCGGCCAGCACCACCAGCCTGCGCCCGGCCACATCGAGCCGGCTTACCAGCGAGACCATCGCCTCGACCGCGGCCGCGTTGTGCCCGTAGTCCAGGATCACCTTGAACGGATGCTCGTCGTAGATGTTCATCCGCCCCGGCGCCTGGAAGAACGTGGTATCGAAGGTGCGGAGCCCGTGCCGGATGTCCTCCAACTTGAGTCCCATGCTGAACGCCATGGCCGCGGCGAACATCGCGTTCTGCACGTTGTGGGTCGCTCGCCCCTCGAGCGTGGCCGGAATCAGATGGGTCCAGAGCAGGGGAATGTGGGCGCCGTGATCGTACAGGGTGATCATCTGTCCCTTGATTCCCGACTCCAGCACCACGCCCCGGCCGCCCGCCTGGATGTGCTCCCCCACCAGCTCGTGCGACGGATTCATGGTGACATAGCAGAGCTGCTTGGCCTGGGCGTAGTCCGCCATCTTGATGCAGAGCGGATCGTCGGCGTTGAGCACGGCAGTGTCCCGGGCCACCTCGATCACGATCCGTTTGACTTCGGCCAGCTGGCTCAGGGTCCCGATCCCCCGGAGCCCCAGGTGGTCCGCCCGCACGTTCAGCACCGCGCCCACGTCGCAGTGGCGCACCCCCATGCCGGCCCGGAGCAGCCCGCCCCGGGCCACTTCGAGCACCGCCACGTCTACCGACGGATCGCTCAGCACCATCCGGGTGGCCACCGGTCCGGTCATGTCCCCGGCCACCGTGCGCTGGCCGTCGATGTACACGCCGTCGGTGGTTGTCAGTCCAACGTGATGGCCGGCCAGCTTCTGGATATGCGCCAGCATCCGCGCGGTCGTGGTCTTTCCGTTGGTCCCCGTCACTGCGGCAATAGGAATCCGGCTCGGCGTGCCCGGCGGAAACAGCATGTCCATCACTGCTCCACCCACGTCCCTCGCCCTGCCCTCGCTCGGAGCCATGTGCATCCGGAACCCGGGTGCCGCGTTCACCTCGCAGATGGCCCCGCCTACTTCCTTATATGACTCGGTGACGTCGCTGCTGAGGAAATCCACCCCGCCTACATCCAGGCCGATCGCCTTCACCGCCCGCACCGCCATCGCGATGTTGTCGGGGTGAACCAGGTCGGTGAGATCGGTGGCGGTACCGCCAGTGGAGAGATTGCCGGTGGCCCGGAGAAAAACGCTTTCTCCCGGAGCCGGAACGCTCTCCCGGGTGTAGCCCTTTCGGCTCAGCAGTACCTCCGCCTGATTGTCGAACTCCAGCCGGGTCAGCACCTTCTCGTGACCCACCCCGCGCCGGGGGTCCTGGTTCACCAGCTCCACCAGCTGCTCGATGGTGTGAACCCCGTCTCCCACCACATGCCCCGGCACCCGCTTGGCCACCGCGACCAGCTCGCCGTTGATCACCAGCATCCGGTGGTCCTCGCCCGCGATGAAGCTCTCGACGATGACGCTGCGGCTGTGCTCCCGGGCGACGTCGAACGCGGTGCGCACCTGCTCCGCGCCCGTCAGGTGCACCGTGATGCCTCGGCCGTGATTGGCGTTGTATGGCTTCACCACCACCGGATACCCGATCTTCTCCGCCGCGGCCACCGCGTCGGCGGCGCTCTGCACCAGGCGCTGGCGCGGCACCGGCAGCCCCAGGTTGGCCAGGATCCGGTTGGTCTCTTCCTTGTCTGAGGCGAGCTCGACCGCGATATGCGGCGTGCGGCTGGTGACGGTGGCCTGAATCCGCTGCTGAAACCGCCCGTGGCCGAACTGAATCAGGCTCTGCTCGTTGAGCCGGATCCAGGGAATCCGCCGCTCCTCCGCCGCCCGTACCAATGCCATGGTGCTGGGCCCCAGCGCGCGACGCTGGGCAAACCGGATGAACTCGTCCCGCTCCGCGGCAAAGTCGAACCCGGCCGGAATAGAGCCCTCGGGCTGCAATTCAGGGGGCAGCAGCGAATGCAGCAGGGTGAGCGCCAGTCGGCCCGCCTCGACGCCCACGTCTTCCTGCTCGTACTGGTAGACCACGTAGTAGTGCCCCCGCGGCCCCTGTGAGCGGGTCTTGCCGAAGGTGACGCTCTCGCCGGCCACGTTCTGCAGCTCCAGCGCCATGTGCTCCAGGATGTGGCCCATCCAGGTGCCTTCGCCCTCGGTCAGCCGCCGGATGAACCCGCCCGGCTTGCCGTAGGAACAGCCGTGCAACTTGAGTCCGGGCAGGGCCGCGACCAGCGGGTCGGTAAACCGCGGACCCAGCTTGCCCGACGGCCAGTCCTCCAGCGGACCGAGGTCAATGTCCAGCTTGATCACGGGGAAGTGAGCGTACAGGCTCGGTCCCACGTACACCGTCTTGTCCAGAATTCTCATGCTGTCAGTCGCCAGAAGTCACGAGTCACGAGTCACGAGACACGAGCGTCAAACCCTCTTGGCAATCACCGGCGCCGCCGCCGCCACCCGGCTGTGCAGGTTGAAGGTCGAGCCGTGATCCAGGATGTGCAACTTGAGCCCGATCAGACACACCGCGTCGTTCTTGCGGACCCGGGCCATGGAGGAGAACTCCAGGCCGGACGGGTCCACGATGGTCAGCGCCCCGCTGCCAACCACCTCGAGCGTTTCGTCCGGCGCAATGAACCCTGCGGTGTTCTCGTCCAGCCCGATCCCGATGGCGAACGGGTTGTACGCCAGCGCGGTGAGCAGGCGGCCCAGCCGGTCGCGCTGGCGGAAGTGCTGGTCGATGATGATCCGGTTGGTGAGGCCGAGCCCGGGAGCGAGGGTCACATTCCGGGCCCGGGGGGAGGCGCCCTCCTTGCCGAATGCGATCATGTGCTCGCACAGAAACGCCGCCCCGGCGGAGGTGCCGGCCACGTGCATCCCCTCCGCGTTTCTCCGGCGGAGCGCCTTGGCCACCTCGGTCCCCCCGATCATGGTGCTCAGCCGGAGCTGATTGCCCCCGGTGAGAAACACCCCGTCCACCTGGTCCAGCACGTCCAGCCATTCCTGCCGCTCGCAGTCACTCCGGTGGGCAATGGGAAGCGCCTGGGCGTGCTTGACGCCCAGGTCCCGGAAGAGCTGCTCGTAGCGGCCGCCGGTCTCGCTCAGAATCGAGGCCGTGGGGATGATGGCGACCCTGCACTTCTCCCCGCCGCAGAGTGCCGCGAACCGCCGGAGGATCGCCACGTCGCCCATCTTCTCCTCGGCGCCGCCCACCGGAACGATGTAGCCTCGCGCGCTCGACTCGCCC
>DATKJJ010000177.1:0-4014 GCA_035543695.1 Gemmatimonadales bacterium
TTCTCCACTGCTCCGCGCATGGCCTCAGGATCGAGCCACTGCCCTTTCTTCACGTTGACCGGTTTCCCGGCGCGGCCCGCGGCGATCAGCAGGTCGGTCTGGCGACAGAGGAATGCCGGGATCTGCAAGGCATCGGCAACCTGGGCCACGGGAAGCGCCTGCTGCGGCTCGTGGATATCGGTGAGAATGGGGAGACCACTCTCCGACCGGGCCCGCTCGAGCTCCCGCAGTCCTTCCTGCAGGCCAGGCCCACGACTCGCGCTGAGACGAGAACGGTTGGCCTTATCGAAACTCGCCTTCAGGCAAACGGGGATGGCGAGGTCGCGCTCCAGGCCGGCGAGCACCTCTGCCACCCGCAGGAGCACATCTCCCGGCTCGATCACGCAGGGCCCAGCGATGAGGAAGGGTGTCCGGCTGAACGACCACGGCACCTAGCGTGTGCTCCGAGCCAGCTCCTCCGCCGCGGCTCGGGCCGGTGCGGTTTCCCGACGGCGAAGCGCCGCCGCGATGAACCCGGCAAAGAGCGGATGGGGGCGAGTCGGCCGTGATTTCAGCTCGGGATGGAACTGGCAGCCAATGAACCAGGCGTGATCGGGTAGCTCGATGACCTCTACCAACCCGCCGTCCGGCGACTGGCCGGAAAGTCGGAGACCGAATTCCGCCAGCACGTCACGGTAGGCGTTGCTCACCTCCCACCGATGCCGGTGGCGCTCGCTGATCTCCGTCGAGCCATAGGCCTGGGCTGCTCTGGACCCGGGACGCAGCCGTGCCGCGTAGGCCCCCAATCGCATGGTTCCACCCAGGTCGGATACGTCCCGCTGCGAGTGCATGAGGGAGATGACCGGTGTCTCGCAGTTGGGCTCGAATTCAGTGCTGTTGGTGTCGGGGAGCCGGCAGACGTTGCGAGCAAACTCGATAATGGCCACCTGAAGACCGAGGCAAATCCCGAAGAAGGGCAGATCGTTTTCCCGGGCCCACCGAATGGCCTCCACCATCCCGCCGATTCCTCGTTCTCCGAAGCCGCCCGGAATCAAGAGTCCGTCGTACCCGCTGAGTAGCCGGGCCGCGGCTGGTTGATCGGTGAACTGATCGCTGGCAATCCATTCGACATCCACCTTGGCGTCATTCGGAATGCCGCCATGAATCAGCGCCTCCTGCACCGATTTGTAGGCGTCGCGCAGGTCGGTGTACTTCCCTACCACCGCGATCCGGACCCGCTTGTTGGGCCGGAGAATCCGCTCGCTCATCGATCTCCAACCCTGGAGATCGGGCTCCCGGGTTTCCAGCCGGAGGCGCTGGCAGACCTCGCGGTCGAGCCCTTGCTCCAGAAATCGCAGGGGAATCTCGTAGATGGACTTGACGTCCGGGCTTTCGATGACGCAGCCGAAGTCGACGTTGCAGAAGAGCGCGATTTTGCGCTTAATGTCCACCGCAATCGGCTGCTCGCTACGGCAGATCAGGATATCGGGCTGAATTCCGATCTCCATCAGGTCGCGAACGGAGTGCTGGGTGGGCTTGGTCTTGAGCTCCCCCGCCGCCGCGATGTAGGGCACCAGGGTCAGGTGAATGAACAGCGCATTGTCCCGCCCGACCTCCTGGCGGAACTGCCGGATGGCCTCGAGGAATGGAAGCGATTCGATGTCGCCCACGGTGCCGCCGATTTCCGTGATGACCACATCGTGCCCCGGCGCAGTCCGCCGAATGGCATTCTTGATCTCGTCGGTGATGTGGGGAATGACCTGCACCGTCGAGCCGAGATATTCGCCCCGCCGTTCCTTGTTGATCACCGTCTGATAAATCCAGCCGGTAGTCACGTTGTTCTGGCGGGAGAGCGACCGGTCGATGAAGCGTTCATAGTGGCCCAGGTCCAGATCGGTTTCGGCCCCGTCGTCGGTCACGAACACCTCGCCGTGCTGGAAGGGCGACATGGTGCCGGGATCCACGTTGATATAGGGATCGAACTTCTGCATCGTGACACTGAGGCCGCGCTCAACCAACAGGCGCCCTAAAGAGGCGGCGGCGATGCCCTTTCCCAGTGAGGACACAACGCCGCCGGTCACGAAGATGTACTTTGTCGAGTTCGGACTTGTGGTCATTAGACCTGCCCTTGATAAGCGTGCCAGTGAGCTTCTGCTCGTCGAAGGTCCTCGGGAGTGTCGACCCCGGGGAACGCCACCTCTTCCAGTTGTGCCACTCCGATGCTCAACCCATGGTGCAGGGCCCGCAGCTGCTCCAGCTGTTCGGCTTGCTCAGCCGGACTGGGCGAAAGCGACGGCCAGCGAGTAATAGCCGGACGACTATAGGCATAAATCCCCACGTGCTGCCAGTACAAGCCGTCGGTTTCCAGCCCTCGGTCGCGCCGATGGGGAATAACCGCGCGCGAAAAATACAAAGCCCGCCCCCGAGCATCGAAAACCACTTTGACCCGGCTCGGATCCGAGGCGAGCCCTGGAGCGAGGGGTGCCGCTGCGGTCCCCAGGTCTTCTCCCCCTCTCACTCGCCCGATCGATCCGGCCAGGGCTTCGCGGGAGAGAAATGGTTCGTCCCCCTGGATGTTCACCACCACATCGAACTCGCCGAACTCCCGCATCCCAGCCACTTCCGCCACCCGATCGGTCCCGCTCGAATGCGAGGGATCGGTCATCACCACCTGCACGTCGGGCGTTTTCACCGCGTCCGCCACCCTGGCGGAGTCCGTCGCCAGAACCAGACGATCCACCAGCCGGTGCTCCAACACACGCTCGATGACCCGGGTGATGAGTGGCTCACCTGCCAGCAGCTGAAGCGGTTTATCGGGGAGGCGAGTTGAGCCGAGACGAGCCGGAATGACACCCAGGACGCGCATCACGGAAGCTAACAGGCACCCCTGACTGAGTCAAAAGTTGTGCCGCGCAGCTCACCAGAGGATTGACAAGCCTTAGTTGTTTGTGTCTACGCGAGTTAGACGATAGCAGCGGGAGTCGAGCGAGGCCGTTGCCCGACCAAGGCAAGGAAGTTCCCCAGGATACGCTTGCCGTCCCTGGTTCCTACCGATTCGGGATGGAATTGCACGCCGTAGACCGGAAGCGAACGGTGGCAGAGCGCCATGATCTCGCTCCCTGGCGGCCGGTCCTGCGACCAGGCGGTGATCTCCAGCTCTGAGGGGAGTCCCTCGGGCGAGACCACCAGCGAGTGATAGCGCATGACCTCGAGTGGGGAGCCGATGTCTCGGAATAGTGGATGACCCGAGTGGACCACGAGGGTTGTCTTGCCGTGCATGAGCCGCTCGGCGCGAACCACCTTTCCGCCGAAAGCTTCACCGATGGCCTGGTGGCCCAGACACACACCCAGGATCGGCACTTGGCCGGCAGCGGCGCGAATCAACTCCACCGAGATACCGGCCTGGCCCGGCGTACATGGGCCCGGTGAAATCACGATGGCCTCGGGCCGCAGTGCGAGGGCGCCCTCCACCGAGATAGCATCGTTGCGGTATACCACCGGATCGGCGCCGAGCTCGCCGGCAAACTGCACCAGGTTGTAGGTGAAACTGTCGTAGTTATCCAGGACCAGAAGCATGAGGGGCTTTACTTACTCGGATTGGGGTTGGGTTTCCCTGGCACGTGCCCTGCCCGACGCGCGGAGTCGGCCCGGCGCTGCCCTTCTTCCCGGAGCGAGTCTACCAGACGCTGCCTGTGGGCCACGACGGAATCGGCTCGGCTGGAGGCCGCCTCGGCGATCGAGTCGGCCCGCGCTTCGGCGGCATCGCCGATGGACTCTGCCTGGGCCTCCGCCGCCGCTCCGATCGAATCCTCCACGTCCGAATCATCAAAGTGACCTTCGCGGAGATCGTTGACCATGTCGTCCGGCAACAGCAGCGGCACCGTCACATCGCCGGGCTGAAAGGTGGCCCGGCCAAATTCCTGAAAGCCGGGCGCGGAGTCGCCGGCATGGAGGCAAGTGAATACCCCAACTGCCCTCTCGCCGGTCCGAATATGGATGGTGCCCGGCGTTTCGTCCTTATCGAGGTTGGCGGTC
>DATKJJ010000178.1:0-2687 GCA_035543695.1 Gemmatimonadales bacterium
TGTCGGACGGCCGACAACCTGCGGGGGGCGGCATGCTGCCGCGACCTCCAAATCGAGATTATGTGCACCAATCGGCAGCGCAAACTGGAGGCCCTGGTGCGTTCGCGCCGTTCCCCGTATCTCTGCAAGGTGGAACGTGCGGGGGATTACTCCATCGAGGCGGAGATGATCTCGGCCTGCGGGTATCTCGACGACGATGGCATCGGTTGTACCCTGCACGAGCGCCGGAGGGCGGATGGCCGTCCGGCCAAGCCTGACCTGTGTAGCGATTGGCCGCCGAAGAAACACACGCTGCACCCCGGCTGTGTTTTCGCCCGCCGAGGAATGCGCCCGGCGTGACCATTTTGTGCAATTTCCCTCAGGTCCGCCGTCCTCAAGGGCGACCCGGTGGAAGCAGTTCGGTCCGGTGTCCCTGGAGTGCCAGTCATGGATGAGCTCGAGCAGCTGTACCAGACCACCTACACGGCAGTAGTCCGTTTCCTCTACCGCAAGGTGTGGGACGCGGAGCGGGCGGAGGATCTGGCGCAGGAAGTGTTCGTGCGTGCCCTGACTCACCGCCCGGAGAAGCCCCGCGCATGGGTGTTTGCCGTGGCCGCCAACCTGGCCCGGGACGAGGCTCGGGCAGCGGTACGGAGAAAGCGGCACCTGACGCTGCTCAAGGCCGATCCTGTCGCCCAACCCACGATAGAGCCGGCGGCAGATACCCTGGTCGAGCATGACGAGAGGATGGCTGCGGTACAGGAGGCGCTCAGCGCCTTGACCCCCAGAGATCGGGAGATCCTGCTTCTGTGGGATGCGGGGCTGAGTTACCCGGAGATTGCGGCGCAAACGGGCCTGGCTCTGGGGGCGGTGGGTACAACCCTGGCTCGGGCACGGCGGCGTCTGGTGGAAGCACATGATCGGCAGCACGCAACCAAAGGCGGCCATGCGGCACATTCCTGAGGAGGAGCTCCACGCTTATCTGGACCAGGGGCTCAGTCGTTCCCAGTGTGTGGAGATCGAGAGCCACCTGGCCGCTTGTCCCGCGTGTCAGTCTGAGCGGGACAGCATTGCCGCCCTGCGCGACCGTACCACCGCCCTGCTGGCCAAGCTGGCACCCCCCCGGGGCTTTCCACCCGCATTCGAAACCTTGCAGCGCCGGGCCCAGGTTCAGGCCTCCGCGCACCGGCGCCGGATGCAGATCGTCGCCTGGGCAGCGAGCCTCGTCGTCGCCGTCGGGCTCGGCTGGACCGGGAACTACTTGACGACCAAGCCCCAATCCCCGGTCCTCCATCCTATCAGCAGGCCTTCCGTCGGTTCCGTTCCCAGCACCCCCATCACCAGCACTTCTGTAGCGGCACCCGCCGTCCTCCGGCCGGCTCGCAAGAGCCCCCGTGAGGCCGGGCAGCGGCCCCCGACAGCAAAGCCGGTGAGCGTAGCGGCGGTCGAATCGCTCCCGCCGGTGGTGCCGGCGCCTACCCTGGAGTTGACCTCGGTCGATATCCCGCGGTCGGATCCCGAGCTCGAGCTGGATGGCATGTGGCGTACCCTGTCGTGGGATGGAGCCCAGGCGGAAGCCGGCGACCAGGTCCCCCACATCGACGGCCTGCCGGTGGTGCAGGTGCAGCTCCAGACGGTGGAACAGGGTAAGCAGCCGCTGATGGTGGTGGCGCAGCAGCTGTCCTCCGGTGAGGTCATTCGCACTATCGAAGGCCCCACGGGCGACGTGTCCCACCTGCTGGCGGGCCGCACCACGTCCAGTACCGATTCCACGGCCCGATCCAGCCTAGCCATGTCGGACTCGACCCAATCGCCTCTGGGGCCCAATCACGGCGACCGCACCATGGCCATGCAGCGGGGCGATCGCATGCTGGTGATCACCGGGGCGCTCCCGTCGGACAGCCTGCTGGCGATGATTCGGAGATTGAACGCGGAGATGCGTTCTAAATGACAGCGTGAGCGGGAAAATAAGAACGTAAGCGGTGAGCGGGTGCTCCCAGGAACAAACGACCCTCCGGCGTGACAAGCACTGGAGGGTCTAGTCGTTAACGAGGCTTGCTCCTCCGCTCCAGCAACTCATCCGGGACATAATCACCGGGTCCCTCTTCGTGGGCGAACTCGGCCTCTACGACAGCGTGGCCTCGCTCGCGATCCAGCGTGATCTCCGCCAGCCGGGGCGAAAGCATGGGGAAGGTTCTGCCGAAGAGGGCGTAGCAGATCAGGAATAGACCGAGAAAGGTCAGGGTGGCACCCAGCTCGGGTTGGCCGAAAATCGGAGCGGGTGACGCCGTGACCGAAGGCATCACCAGCAGGTAACGCTCCAGCCACAGCGCAATGAGACTCACCGAAGCGAAGAAGCCCAGGGTGGCGCGCACCTTCTTCGGCCGGACCCCCAGAAGCCCGAAGAACGGCAGGATGAACATCCCCCACAGCACCGCAACTCCGACCGGGAGCCAGTGACCCCAGAGTCTGGCGAAGACGAACCCGGTCTCCTCCGGCAGGTTCCCGTACCAGATCACCAGGAACTGCGCCCACATCAGATAAGTCCAGAAGACGCTGAACCCGAAACAGAGCTTGCCCAGGTCGTGCCGCTGCTTGGGTGACACCAGGTCGGACACGCCAAGGTGCTTAGCGCCGTGAATCATCAGCAGCGCGAGCAGCATGTGCGCGCCCAGAAACGCCCCCATGAAGATCCAGCCGCCGAGCAG
>DATKJJ010000179.1:0-5676 GCA_035543695.1 Gemmatimonadales bacterium
CTGAGCGAAGATCTTTCCCGGGGAGCGTTCGCCGGCGCCGGCGATTCGCCCAGGCTGCAGCGGATCGGAGCGGAGGTCGAACTCATCCCCGTAGAGGCGCTCACCGGGCGCCGCTGCTCCATCGAGGACGAAGGAGTAACCTCAACTCTTCCCCTGTTGCGCCGGTTCGGTACCAGGCTTGGATGGCGCGAGGGCACCACCGCGAAAGGCACGCCCTGCTTTGCCGTTCCCGGCGGGGGTGCCATTACCTTCGAGCCCGGCGGCCAACTGGAATACAGTTCGCCACCATGTTTCACCGGCAGCTCCCTCCTGGCAAACCTCCGCTCCGTCATATTGCCGCTCCAGGTTGCGGCTGCTGGGGAAGGCATCGATCTGCTGGCGGGCGGGATCGATCCTTTCAACTCCATCGATCGCGCGCCTCTCCTGATTCGCGCCAAGCGCTACCAGTTGATGGCGGACTACTTCGCCACGCTGAGCCCGGCCGGGGCGCAGATGATGCGTCAAACCGCGTCCTTCCAGGTCAACCTCGATTTCCCTGACCAACCCTGGCTGGCGTGGCGGGTCCTCAACGCCATGGCGCCTTACGTCTCGGCTATTCTCGCGAACTCGCCACTCTACCAGCGAAGGCCCACGGGGTTCCAGAGTACCCGGGCCGCGGTTTGGCGCGGGGTGGACCCCCAGCGAACCGGAATCGCATTTGACCGGGCTAACCCCATCGAGGCGTATCGTCGGTTTGCGCTCGATGCGCCCGTCATGCTCTTGCCAATGGTGGACGGCAGATATCGCACCTGCGCCGAGTGGCTCGAAATTGCCGAGCTGTCTCAGGAGGACTGGCATGAGCACTTGAGCACGCTCTTCCCGGAGGTCCGGCCCCGGGGTCACCTCGAGCTACGCTCGGCCGACGCGGTACCTCCACAATGGTTTGCCGCGCCCGTCGCTCTTCTGGCAGGAGTTCTGTACAACTCCGAAGCGCTTCGCGCTGCCGACGCCCTGCTTGGCTCCCCCGATCCCGACCTGCTGGACCGCGCGGCTCGTTGGGGCCTGCACGATCCAGGTTTCCGGAGCACGGCCACGGATCTTTTCGAGATTGCTCTGCGGGGCTGTCGGGGCCTGGGCCCTGCTTACCTCCATCCTCCCGATCTGGAACAGGCTGAGGCGTTCTTCGACCAGTACACCCGCCGGGGGCGGGCTCCGGCGGATGATGTTCTGGAGGACGCCGTCGCGGCGTAGGACGTATCGCGGAAGCCACCAACTCTGGCACCAGTCCCGAGCTGCCACCTGTCGTTTCCACCGGCTGGTTGGCGGCTCGTCTTGCATCGCCCCGCGTGCGAGTGGTGGACGGCTCCTGGTATCTGCCGGGGAGTGGCCGGTCGGGTTTGAGCGAGTATGCCCAGGGACATATACCTGGAGCGGTATTCCTGGATCTCGACGGGGTAAGCGAGACGCACTCCTCGTTGCCCCATATGCTCCCCCAATCTGATGAGTTCGCCGCCCATATGAGCGCCCTCGGGCTGGACGAGGGAGACGACCTGATCGTCTACGATGGCTCCGGCACCAACCTGAGTGCCGCGCGGATCTGGTGGATGTTCCGGGTGTTCGGCCACAGCAAGGTGGCGGTGCTGGACGGGGGAATGGGCAAGTGGCGATCCGAGGGACGGCCGCTGGAGCAGGGAATGGTTCACCTGCCACCCGGCCATTTCAGTGCCGGCCTGGATCAGCGAGCCATACGTGATCTAGCCGCTATGCGGGCCAACCTGAAGCATCCGGGAGAGCAGGTGGTCGATCTCCGGCCGGCCGGCCGGTTCCGGGGCGAGGAGCCGGAACCTCGTCCCGGGATTCGATCGGGCCACCTCCCGGGCAGTATCAACCTCCCCTTCACCGAGCTGGTCAGTCCTGACGGCACGATCCTTCCTCTCGGCTCTCTCCGCCGGCGCCTGGAGGCTGCCGGGATAGACCTTTCGCAACCGATCGTTGCCACCTGCGGCTCCGGAACCAGCGCTTGCACTCTGGTCCTGGCTCTGGAGCTGCTCGGCCACCGCGACACCGCGATATACGACGGCGCCTGGACCGAATGGGGCGGCCGGGCCGATACGCCGGTCGAGACCGGACCATGAAGGAGCGGACATGGGGGTCACCATCAATGCTCGCGTCGTCACCACGGGAGCGGAGAAACCGCTGAGTCCGGCCGTGGCGCTCGGCTGCATGGCGCTCTTCCTGTTTCCGTTTGGTGCAGCCGGGATTTCCGGTGTGCTGGTGGGTGCGAAGCGGGCCATCGACGGCAATATCCACGATGCCGCCGCCCCGCTGCTGGTGGGTTCGGTATTCACCCTGGTTGCCGGCGCCGGCTATACAGCGCTGTTGCTGGGCCGCCGAAAGCTGCAGGAACAGGAGCAGCTGAAAGCCAGGCATCCCGATCAGCCCTGGCTCTGGCGTCCGGATTGGGCCACGGGCCAGATCCGCGATGGCATGCGGGCGGCGCTCTGGGGCTCCTGGCTGTTCTCCGCCCTGTGGAACCTGATAAGTGTCCCAGCTGCGGTCCTGGCGGTGCGGCAGGCGATGCAACTGGGCAACCGCGCTGCCTATGTGGCACTTGTCTTTCCAGCTGTCGGCGTCGGGCTGCTGGTCTGGGCCATCCGCAACACCCTGCGGTTCCGGAGAGACGGCATCTCCGTGCTCGAGCTCTCCACTCTGCCTGCCGTCATCGGTCACAGTCTTATCGGCCGGGTTCGAGCGTCCAGTCTGCTGCAGCCGGCTGATGGCTTCGATGTCGTCCTCAGCTGTGTTCGCCGAGTCACCAGCCAAGCCGGCAAGGACGACTCTACCACTGAGACCATCCTGTGGCAGGAAGAGAAGCGGGTGCGCGGCGAGCTCAATCGCGATCCCCGCGGCATGGCGACGATCGTTCCGATTGGCTTCCAGATTCCAGGCGACGTGCGCGGCTCGGATCCTACGGCCTCGAACGACTATGTGGTCTGGCGTCTGACATTGTCCGCCGCGGTACCCGGCGTCGATTACCAGTCGGTGTTCGAAGTGCCGGTTTTCCGCACCTCGGCCAGCGACACCGCTCCAACTGATGAGGACCGTCGCGCTGGAGCGGAACAGGCGCTGAGCCTGGCCGGATATCGCCAGCCGCCCGATTCCCGGATCAGCGTGAGCCGGAACCGCCGGGGTGTCGAGCTCACCTTTCCCGCCGCAAGGAATCCTGGGGCGGCGTTGGGTCTCACTGTCTTCACCCTGCTCTGGGCGGGCATCGTGGCGGTGTTGATTCGATTCCACGCGCCGCTCGTCTTCCCGGTTGTATTTGGGGCCTTCGGATTACTGCTCGTGGTGGGAAGCCTGGAGCTCTGGCTGACCGTTACCCGGGTGGTGGTGGATAAAGGATCGATCAGTGTCGCCCAGGGCTACATCTATCCCGGCTCAGAGAAGACCATCGCGCCCGCCCAGATCGCCTCGGTGATCGCCAAGATCAACATGCAGGCCGGCTCGAGGCCCTATTACGACGTGGTACTGGTGACGACTGCGGGAAAGCAGATCGCCGCCGGCCGCTGGGTCCGCAACAAGCGCGAAGCCGAGTGGCTGGCGGCGACCATCAGGGAAGAGCTCGGGCTATTGGGCCGGGGGAGCGAGGTTCCCGCAGGCCACGATCACTGACATGTTCTTGGACGAGGCGTGCACGTTGATAAAATACCTACCGGTCCGTGGCAGCGAGGTGGCCAGGTTTGCAGTCGCCTCCGCTCGCCCGTCGTCTTTCACCTTGAGCGGGGGATACGCGTCGGCTGGACCCGCAACACCCTGATCCGAGCCACACTCTCCCCGATGCACGTGCCAGGGATAGACCGCCTTCGGCACCGCATTGGAAATGGAGATGTGAGCGAGGATCTGACCCTGGTTCTTTGGATCCACCGCAACCCAGCCTTCTCCCCTGATATCCGCCACGCCTGCGAGCTGCGCCGGACTGGAAAGAACCGCGTTCCATCGGGAAGACACTGTCTGTGCATCGGGACTCATCTCCACCGGTTTCCCTCCCCCGCAGGAGGTCAACGCGAAACCCAGCAGGGTCAGACCGACAAGGTGGCGACTCTTCATAGGAACCTCGGGAGGAGGCGGAGAACGGCGCTTGGCCTTAATGCGCAACGTATATGCGCCTCGAGGTGCTCCGTCGCCGTGATGAGCGACACAGGTGCCGGCTGCGTCAGCGGAACAGCCCGCCGTAGCGCAACGGCCCCCCGGTTTCCCACGGGCGGTACCGGTTGGCAAAATCGACCCTATCGCCCAGCGACGGATGACTACCCCGCCACAGCCGGTACAATGCGCCGGGCCGGGGCACCGCGAGGTTCTCCTGCTGCAGCCGCACGAACGTCGTGGCAGCGGCATGGTTGTCCCGGGTGAGCTCGAGCCCGAAACGGTCGGCCTCGTGCTCCTGATGCCGGGTATAGGCCAGCACCAGTGGTGTGGTGATCAGGGAGACGGCGGTGGACAACAGTAGCAGCAGAGGCAGCGACGCGAAGTCCGACAAACGATCGAAGCCAAAGCGGTCGGAGGAGCGAGAGATCATCCGCCCAGCCAGCCGGTGCACCACATAGAGGGAGAGCGTCACCAGGAGCGTGATGACACCGATCAGTGTGGCCACGTGCCCCAGCACGAAATGTCCCATTTCATGGGCGGCCACGAACGCCACTTGATCGGGATCCAGCTTCTCCAGTATCGTGTCCCACAGAACGATGCGCTTGGTGGCGCCTACGCCGGTCACGTAGGCGTTGATCGTCTTGGTGTCGACGCTCTTGTCCACCTCGTAAACTCTGCTGCCCGCAATCCCGGCCCGCTCGGCCAGCTGCAGGATGCGCTGCTCCAGGACGTGATCCTTCATCGGCCCGAAGTGATTGAACAGGGGATCGACCCAGACCGGGGCCACGATCAGCAGGAACGTTGCGATCGGCGCACTGGCCAGCCCGGCGTAGAGCCACCAGCGCCGGCTCCGCCGAAGCAAGAGGTAGGGAATCCACAGGACCAGCGCCAAGCCCAGCCCGCTCAGCCCAACTCCCTTGAGCCAGTCTCCCACCCACTTGCTCAGGCTCTGGTTCGAAAGTCCGTAGGCGTGCTGCCGGACAAAGCCTTCGTAGAATGCGAGCGGCAATCCCAGCATCGCGGATATCGCGGTAAACAGCAGCGCGTACACCATCAGCGACGGCAGCCAGGAACGGCCCAGCCGGAAAGCCAGCGAACGCATTCGAGACGACCATCCGGTGTACAGAAGCAGTGCGGGCAGGAGCAGGCTCAGGCCGGTGCCGACTGCCCATAGCACATTCCCGCTCCGGTAATACCGGACCGCCAACGGCGAGGGCTCCGGCACCCTGACCTCCGCGGTTTGGATGCTGTCGCGCGAGGGACCCGGGGCCTCCCCCTGCGGGCCGCGAACGGCTACACTAGTCACGCCAAGTTCGGTCGGGACCACTCACGTTTTCCTCCGAGGCAAACATGCGAGCGCTCTTTGCCATTCTCGCGCTGCTGGGTGTAGCCGGCATAGCGTTCGGCGTCCTCACCATCATTCGGGGCGGCAGTGGACCCACTGCAGCACCGTTCAGTTTCGAGAACTATGGCGGCCCCGGACCCATGATCGCCGGGCTGGTCGTGCTGGCGGCCAGCCTCTACCTGCTCTCGATCTGGAAGCACCGGGAA
>DATKJJ010000180.1:0-3657 GCA_035543695.1 Gemmatimonadales bacterium
CCTCCGCTCGGACTCCTAGCTCCTGACACTTGCGTGCCATTAGCTTCCCCGCCCATGACCATGCGGATAGCCGTGGCCATCTCGGGCCGCGGCAGCAATCTCGAAGCGCTGCTGCACACCCTGGGGCCCGGCGCACCGGCCGAAGTCGCCCTGGTGCTGAGCGACCGTTCGGCTCCGGGACTCGATCTCGCGAGAGCGCGGCAGATTCCGGCCGTCGTGTTAACTGACCCAGCCGACGGAGAAGCATGGCTCGCGCTGCTCGGCCGACACCGGATCGAGTTGCTGGTGCTGGCGGGCTACCTCAAGCTGGTTCCCTCTTCGGTGATCGCCCGCTATCGGGGCCGCATCATCAACATCCATCCCGCGCTGCTGCCGGATTTCGGAGGTCAAGGCATGTATGGCCGGAGGGTGCATCAGGCGGTGCTCGACAGCGGCGCCCGGGAGAGCGGTGCGACCGTGCACCTGGTAGATGAAGCTTACGATCACGGAGCAACGCTGGCTCAGGCGCGGGTCCCGGTCCTCCCGGGTGACACGCCGGAGCGGCTGGCCGAGCGAGTGCTCCAGCAGGAACATCGACTCCTGCCTGCGGTAGTGCTGGCTGCTGCGAGGGCGGGACGGGTGGTGAGCCTGAGAGAGTCAGGAGTCAGGGGTCAGGAGTCCAGGGCGCCGCTACTGTCCGAGTTGCCGGCTCCCGACTCCCGACTCCCGACTCCCGACTAGACATGCGCGCCCTCATCTCCGTCAGCGACAAACGCGGCGTTGTGGCCTTCGCCCGGGGTCTGGCTGACCTAGGCTGGGAGATCATCTCGACCGGCGGAACCGCCGCCGCGCTCCGCTCGGGCGACGTCCCCGTGATCGAGGTGGAGAAGCTGACCGGGTTTCCCGAGCTGCTGGACGGACGGGTAAAAACGCTGCACCCCATGATCCACGGCGCGCTGCTCGCCCGCCGAGATTTGCCCGAGCACGTCGCAGCACTCGAGCGCCATAAGATCGTCCCGATCGACCTGGTGGCGGTGAATCTCTATCCCTTTCAGCTGACCATTTCCAATCAGGACGCCACGCTGGAAGATGCCCTGGAGAACATTGACGTTGGCGGCCCCTCCATGCTCCGCTCTGCCGCCAAGAATCACGAATCGGTACTGCCGGTGGTGGATCCCACGGACTACCCACTGGTGCTGGAAATGCTCCGGAAGGGCGAGGTAGACCGGGAGACCCGGCGAGAGTTTGCCGCTAAGGTTTTTGCTCATACCTCGGACTACGACTCCGCCATTGCGGCCTATCTCACGCCTCCGGACGATGGGCTGCCCAGCCGGCTGGGACTGGCAATGGAGCGGATGCAGTCCCTGCGCTACGGGGAGAATCCCACCCAGCGCGCATCGCTCTACGTGACCGAAGAGCCGAGGGGAATGCGGGACCTGGCCCAGCGCCAGGGCAAGGAGCTGTCCTTCAACAATCTGCTCGACATCGAAGCCGCCATGACCGCGGTAGCCTGTTGGAGCACCCGGCCCGCCTGCGCGGTGATCAAGCATACGACGCCCTGCGGCATCGCGGTGGCCGGTTCGGCACTCGAGGCCTTCAAGAACGCCAGAGCGACTGATCCGGTTTCGGCCTTCGGCTCGGTGGTCGGCTTCAACACCGTGGTTGACCGGGCCACCGCCGCGGCCATGAGCGACCTCTTCGTTGAGGTGGTGGTCGCCCCCTCCTTTCACGCCGAGGCGCTCGAGGTTTTCGCCGGCAAGAAGCAGCTCCGGGTGGTGGAGCTGCCGGTGAGCGCGGCCGTGGGCACCCTGGATTTCAAGCGGGTACGCGGTGGGTTTCTGGTGCAGGACCGGTTCTACTTCGATCCGTCGGAGGAAGGTTGGAAGGTTGCGACCCAACGGCAGCCCAGCGAATCGGAGTGGAACGATTTGCGCTTCAGCTGGGCCGCGGTTGCCTCGGTCAAGTCGAACGCCATTCTCCTGGCCCGCGGCGAGATGGCTATCGGCATTGGCGCGGGCCAAATGAGTCGAGTGGACAGCGTGTTTCTCGCGCTGCACAAGGCTCGACAACAGGGACACGATCCGGCGGGCAGCGTGCTGGCGTCAGATGCGTTCTTCCCCTTTGCCGACAGCATCGAGCTCGCCGCCGAGGCCGGAGTCACCGCCATCATCCAGCCCGGGGGATCGGTGCGGGACAATGAGGTCGTGAGCGCGGCCGACCGCAGCGGAATAACCATGGTTATGACCGGTCGGCGGCAGTTCAGACATTAGGAGCCCGTCCCTGACGGGCCAGGTACGAGCCCGGCCCTCATGGGCCGGGTAAGAGCCCGGGCGGGAAATGGAGAAACGTGAAAGGTGAAAACGTGACGGTGACAAGCGCGAGTTCAACGGCAGGAGGTGAGCGGGCCGGGTACGGGAATGTGGACCAGGAGAGGCCACCGTACCTGTGGGCGGGCCTTACCGCGGTGGTCGTGCTGGCGATCTACCTGGCGACGCTGGCGCCCACGACCGCCTTCTGGGACACCTCCGAGTACATCGCCGCGGCCAAGGTGCTCGGCATCCCTCACCCGCCGGGGAATCCCCTGTTTGTCATTCTGGCGCACAGCTTCGGTCTGCTGCCACTGGCCGCGTCATACGCGGTGCGGATCAATCTGTTCGCGGCCGTCACCAGCGCTGCCTCCGCCGGACTCTGGTTCCTGGTGGCGGAGCGCTGGCTCAGAGGTATCGTGGCCCCTCGCTGGGCTCGCTACGCCGCTGCCTTCGGCGGTGTGCTGGTAGGCGCTACCTCCTGGACGGTGTGGAATCAGTCCACCGTGAACGAGAAGGTGTACACGGTATCGTTGCTCTCGATTGCACTGGTGATGTGGCTGGTGGTGCGTTGGGGAGACGATGAGCCCGGCACCCACCGGGACCGCTGGCTGGTGCTCATCGCCTATGTGCTGGCGCTGACGTCCACCAACCACCTGATGGGAGTCCTGGCACTCCCCGCGCTGGTGGTGTACGTGCTCTGGACCGATTGGCGCACCGTGCTCCGCCCCTGGGCCATCGTGACCTTCTATGCCCTGCTCCTGGCATTGACCGGCGAGTGGATCGCCATGCTGCACGGAGGAACTGAAGGCGGCCTCCTGATTCTTCTCACCCTGGGGGTACTGGGATACGCGGTGTGGAAGACACCGCGTGACCCCCTGGTCTATCTCGGACTGCTGGCCGTCATCGTGGGTATCTCGCTCAACTACTTCTGGCTCCCCCTTCGGGCCGCCCAATACCCGGCTATCAATGAAGGCGAGCCGGTCGGATTCTTGAGCCAGTCGCTGCAGGACGTGCTGAACCGGGTGCAATACGGCAAGCCGCCGTTGTCTCAGCGACAGGCGACGTTCGGCGCCCAGCTGGCGAATTTCTGGCAGTACTTCTCCTGGCAATTCGCTCGCGACTGGGGACAGCTCGGCGCCGCTGCCACCGTGTTGTTCACCTTGTTGGGCCTCACCGGCCTGTGGGAGCTCTGGAAGCGCGATCGCCGCGCGGGCATTGCCTGTGTGGCCCTCCTGGCGACGCTCTCGCTCGGGCTGGTCTACTACATGAACTTCAAGTACGGGTTCTCCCAGTACCCCGGAGAGCCTTCCCTTCCCCGCGAGGTCCGCGAGCGCGACTACTTCTTCGTGGGATCCTTCGCGGTCTACGG
>DATKJJ010000181.1:0-6802 GCA_035543695.1 Gemmatimonadales bacterium
AGCTGGGAGTAGGCAATGAATTCATTGAGCACCATCCGGGTGCCGAGCAGGCTTCCGATGGTCCCGCTGTCGTGCCAGGGAACGCCCATGATCCAGGCGATCGGCCGGAAGATCCAGCCCAGCACGGTCTGCAGGTCGCGAGGGAACCAGCTGATGTACCCGTGAATGGCGGCAAAGCCTCCGTTGAGCAACGCAACCAGGGCCACGAACGACACCAGCATCGCGATCACGTTCAGCATCAGGTTCAACCCTTCGCTGGTACCTCGGGCGGCCGCGTCGAGCAGATTCACGTCCTGCTTGGGCATGTCGAGCTTGACCTTGCCATAGGTCTCCGGCACCTCGGTCTCCGGCTCGAACAGCTTGGCCATCATGATGGTGCCAGGAGCGGTCATGATCACCGCGGTCAGCAGATGCCGGGCCTCGATCCCAAAAGCGATGTACGCCACCATGATCGAGCCCGAGATGTGCGCCATCCCCGAGGTCATCACCGTCATCAGCTCGGACCGGGTCATTCGGGCAAGGAAGGGCCGGATGGTGAGGGGCGCTTCGGTCTGACCCATGAAGATCGACGCCGCGACGTTGAGGCTCTCCGCTCCGCTCGCGCCCATCACTCGGCTCATCAGAATGGCGAAGGCGCGCACGATGAGCTGCATGATGCCGAGATAGTACATGATGGCAAACAGCGCGCTGACGAAGATGATCGCGGGCAGGAGCTGGAACGCGAAGATCACGCCCAGGCTGGAGTTCGGCTTACCCAGTTCGCCGAAGACAAACTGGGAGCCGATATAGGAATAGTTGAGGATTCCAGTCACGAAACTGCCCAGCGCGCGAAACAGCTGCTGACCGGCGGGGATGCGGAGGACAAAAATGGCGAACAGGAGTTGCAGGGTGAGCCCCCACGCCACCACCCGCCAGCGGATCTGCCGCCGGTTGTGCGACAGGGCGATGGCGATGGCCACCAGGGCGACGATACCGAACAGACCGGTGAGCCGCGAGCCGAGGCTCCGGGATTGATGGACCGGCGTGAGATCGGGCTTGGGCGGCTGCACCACCTGCGTGTCGACCTGCTGAACGCTGTCGGCCTGAGTCTGCGCCACCAGCCCGCTGACCCCGCGCCAGGTGAGCCCGGGAATCATCCAGGATGAGAGGAGCGCGGTGACGAGCAGGACCGGGCCGAGCAGCCAGCGTAGTCGCATGGAAAGGGATCCTTCGCTTCGCTCAGGATGACAGCCGGGGGCTCAGGATAGACAGCTGCGAGCACGTCAACACTCGTGACTCGTGTCTCGCGACTCGTGACTCACCTACAACGCCGCCAACTCCTCCTTCACCCGCGCCACCAAACTCTGTCTCTCCGGCCAGGGCAGGAACGCGCTCTCGAACCCATTGAGAATCAGCCGGTCGATCTCGTCGCGGGTGAAACCCAGATCGGTGTGCGCCAGCCAGTATTCGTCGCTCAAGGAGACGCCGGTCATCAGCCAGCCGTCGGTGCACAAGGTGACGTTGAGCCCGGCATCGAAGTACTCGCGCACCGGATGGCCCGACGCCCGTGGCACGGCGCGCGTCTGAATGTTGCTGGTGATATTGATCTCCACCGGAATCTGACGGTCCCGGATGTAGTCCATGAGTTCCCGGCTGTCTCCGATCCGGGTGCCGTGGCCGATCCGGTTGGCATGGCAGAGGGCGATCGCCTCCGCGACCGACTCCGGCCCCGCGGCTTCGCCCGCGTGCACCGTGATGCCGAGATATCCCTGCTGCGCCAGGTCGAAAGCAGCCTTGTGCCGGCCCGGAGGCCTGCCTGCCTCGCCCCCCGCCAGGTCGAACGCCACGACGCCGCGGTCACGATACGCGACGGAGAGCCGTGCGATCGCGACCGACACCTCGGGGCTGTAGTGCCGGAGGGAGCAGTTGATCACCCGCGTGACCACACCGAAATCCCGCTCACCTCGTGCGAGTCCCAGCAGCTCCGCGTCGAGCGCCTGCTCCATGGTGAGGCCACCGCGGGTGCTCAACTTGGGGCAGTAGCGCACCTCGAGATAGCGCAACCCGTCGCGCGCGGCGTCCTCGACCATCTCGTACGACACCCGCTCGATTCCCTCGGGCGTCTGCAGCAGCGGGATGGTGTACTCGAACCGCGCCAGGTAGTCCTCGAGGCTGCCGGCGTCGTCGACCAGCATGAACCGACGCAGCGCGTCCGGCTCGGTGGTCGGGAGCTCGAATTTGGCGGCCCGCGCCAGCTCGACCATGGTGTCGGGCCGGAGGGCGCTATCCAGGTGGGTGTGCAGCTCTGCCTTGGGCAGCCGCCCGATCAGCTCACGCGTCAGCATTGCTTCCCCGCCTGGCCCGCACCACCACCCGAAGGATGGCTCCACTCGCCAGGGTCTGATCCGGATCGACTTCAATGCCTCGTCCATCGGTGACATAGGCCTCGCCGGCGATCACCCGGTCGCCGAGGGCGGGATCGAACCGCCGGACCGCCTCTGCCACGGCCGAGCCGGCGGGCAGATCCACCTGGCCGGAGTTGACGAAGACTCGGATCTCGGGAAGCATGGCCGGAAATATCAGAGGGGAAGGCGGATGCGCAACGGCGGCGGGATAACCATTCCGTGACAGATCTGTGACCGCGAGACAATGTGGCCGGACTAACATCCTGAGCGACGGGGTTTCACCCACTGCACCCAAAGGCGACAATGTTGCTCTCCCGCTGCTCCGCCATCTGCCGTGTGCTCCCGCTCGCGCTGGTGATGACCGGCTGCAACGGACTTCAGGCCGGCCCCGAGACATCCAGCGTGACCCCGGTTCCCGCTTCCCGCGATTCGGCGTTCGTCCGAGCCCGCCGCGCGCTGCAGGGCGAATCGTTCACTCTCGATTTGGTGGATTCCACCGGTGGCCGCCTCAGCGGCACCCGGTGGCCGGGCTCCAACGCCCAGCTGGGCACCGCGACAGCCTGCCACGTCAACGTCGCCCTGAAAATCCGGGGCGACGCCACGAGTTCGGAGGTGGCTTCCACCAGCCGCTGGATCGCCCCCAGCAGCATGAGCGAGAAGGCGCCCAAGGTGTGCGAACAGGAGCGCAGCCAGGTGCTGGACCGAACGAATCAGGTGCTGGTTCCATCCCCCACACCATAGCGGAAGAGATTCTGTCCGGGTCAGGGACGAGAAATCCCCGCTACCCGCTCCGGGTGCGAGCCCCCGCAAAGACTGACTCGGCTGCCGCGCAGCCGGGCTTCCCTGTCCCTCCCGCCCTCCCCCTATATTCGTCCCTACCCTCGAGTACGGGATTGGGCATGACCCATCGAATCCTCGTCGTGGACGACGAGCCGGACATCACCGCGCTGGTCGCCTACCACCTGGCCAAGGTGGGCTATCGGGTGTCCACTGCCGCCAACGGGCCCGACGCCCTGAAAGCGGCGCGGGAGGAACGGCCCGACGTGGTGGTGCTGGATCTGATGCTCCCCGGTGTCTCCGGCTATGACGTGCTGGCAGAGCTTCGGCGGCGGGAGGAAACCAAGGATGTCGGAGTCATTCTCCTCACCGCCCGGCGGGAGGAGACCGACCGGATCCGCGGGTTGTCGCTGGGCGCCGATGACTATCTGACCAAGCCGTTCTCCCCTCAGGAGCTCTCGCTCCGGGTGGGAGCCCTGCTCCGCCGGCTGGGCTCACCCGCGGTGAGCGCCGGCTCCACCCTCAGCGCCGGCCCCATCTCCATCGACCGCTCGGCCCACCGCGCGACCCTCCACGGCCGCGAGCTGAATCTCACCGCGACTGAATACAAGCTCCTGCTTACTTTGGTGGAGCGGCGGGGAAGAGTGCAGAGCCGTCCCCAGCTGCTGGAGATCGTCTGGGAGGCGCAGCCGGACATTCAGACCCGTACGGTGGACATGCACGTGCAGCGGCTCAGAACCAAGCTGGAGGATGCCGGCAAGTTGATCGAGACCGTGCGAGGATTCGGTTACCGCTTTCGAGGAGGAGAGCGCGGGACCCGCAGCAAGTGAGCTTTGTTCGGCGGCTGGTGCTGGGATCCATTCTGATCCTGGTGTTGACGGTGGGGATCCTCTTTGGGGTGGCCGAGCGCTCCCTCCGACGGGATCTGGAAACCGACATCGTGCGCTCGCTGGAGAGCGAAGCGCGCCTGGTTCGCGAGGCCCTTCCCGCTGACACCGCCGCATGGCAGGTCACGGTGCGTCGGCTCGCTTCGCAGACCGGACATCGCATTTCCCTGATCGACCGCAGCGGCTGGGTCCGCGCGGATAGTGACTTCCCGCCCGGCAAGCTCCCCCCTCTCGAAAATCACAGTAACCGTCCCGAGGTTCAGGCCGCGCTGCGCGGTGCGCGGGGAAGCTCCAGCCGGCGGAGCGCCAGCGTCGGCCGACTGCTGATGTACGTCGCGATACCGGGAGGCCCCGGGGTGGTGCGGGTGGCTGCGGGTCTGGATCAGGTGGATGAGATCGTGAACCGGGCTCAGCAGGCGGTGGCCGGCGCCGCCCTGCTGGCGTTGCTGATCGGGAGCGTGCTTGCCCTCGCGGCCGGCCGTTCGATTGCACGGCCGCTGGTCGAGATCGGATCGGCCGCCCGGGCGATTGCCGACGGCGCGCCGCCCCGCTTTCCCCATTCCGGCATTCCCGACATCGATCGCCTGGTGCAGTCGCTCCGGGAGATGCACCGCCAGCTGGCCGACCGCTTCGCCGATCTGCGCCGGGAACAGTCGGAGTCGGCTGCCCTGGTCGAATCCATGGTGGAAGGGGTCATCGCCGCCGACGTGCGCGGCCGGATCGTCACCGCCAACTCGGCGGCCCGCCGGATTCTGGGATACAAGTTCGATCAATCGCTTCCCGATTTTCCCGAGCTGTTTCGGGTGAAGGGCGCGCGGGAGGTCGTCGACCAGGTGATGCAGGGGAAACTGGTGCAGGACCGTGAAATCGAGATGGAAGACCGCACGCTGCTGATGAACGCGCGGCCGCTGCCGTCGGGTGGGGCCGTCCTGGTGCTGCACGATCTCACCGAGCTCAGGCGGCTCGAGTCCATGCGCCGCGACTTCGTGGCCAACGTGTCGCATGAGCTCAAGACCCCGCTCACCTCGATCTCCGGTTACGCCGAGACCCTGCTGAGCGATAATCTGGAGCCGGACATCAGCCGGCGGTTCGTGGCCACCATTGCGGGGAACGCCAGGCGGATGCAGCGCCTGGTGGATGATCTGCTGGATCTGGCCCGGCTGGAGGCCGGGAGCTGGCAGCCAGAGCCAGAGCCGATCAATGTGCCGGCGATCTGCCGGGAGACCTGGGATGGACTGGGCGACGGCAACAGAAAATCAGCAATCGATTTCCGGATCGAGATCGGAGCCGGAGCCGACGAGTTGGTCGCCGATCCCGACGCAGTCCGCCAGATCCTGACCAACCTGCTTGAGAACTCATTCCGCTATACCCCAGCCGGGGGACGGATCACCTGCCGGAGCGGAGTGGTCAATTCGGGCATTGCCCTGAGCGTCGCCGACACCGGTTCCGGCATCGTCCCGGATCACCTACCCCGCATCTTCGAGCGGTTCTACCGGTCGGACCCGGCTCGCTCCCGGGAGCAGGGAGGCACCGGGCTCGGCCTCGCCATCGTGAAGCATCTGGTGGAAGCCCACGGCGGCCGGGTGTCGGCGCAGAGCGAGCTGGGTCTCGGTACCACCAACACCTGCTGGTTTCCGGCTGATCGGTCGCGGCAAAACCTTGAATAACCAACGGAAGTGACTGCACTTCGCACGGTGCCTCCTCCGGACAGGCATCTCCCCAGGGAGTGAGCTGCCAGAGGATGAAGAGAAGCGTCACGATGAGTGGAAGCAGGATAAGGCCGAAGAGCCAACGATGAGTCTTGCCAGCCGGTTCCGTCGGCAGCGGAGCCGGTGAAGCCAGGACGGCTGTGAGCGGCAAAATCTCGCGTGGCGGCGGCTTCCGCCGAGACAGGGAAAGAGTCATGCTGCCGCCGGCGTTACGGCAACCCCGCACACCTCGCGGTAGCTTCGATCCAGTCGCTCCATCTCTCGCTCCCAGGTAAGTTCCTCGGCCGTGCGGCGCGCGCCTGCCGCCAGCCGCCGGGCCAGTCCTCCCTCCCAAGCCACCTGGGCCATGGCATTCGCCATCGCGTAGGCGCTGCCGGCCGGAAACGCCAGTCCGTTCTGACCGTCCCTCAGGTGATCGCCGACTCCGCCGGCGGGCGCCGCGATTACCGGCAGGCCACTCGCCATGGCCTCGAGCACCACCAGTCCCAGCGTCTCGGTCACCGAGGCAAAGACAAATGCGTCGCAGCTGGCATACAGCTCGGGCAGGCGGTTTTGCCGGTCGAGAAATCCCAGGAAGGTCACTCCGGCTGGGGCCACCGCCCTCAGCTCGGCTTCCCGAGGTCCGGTCCCCGCCACAATCAGGCGGATCGAGTCCTTGGGCATCATGTCGCAGGCCAGCCGGAACGCGTCGATCACCTGCTCGGGGCGCTTCTCCGGCGCCAGCCGTCCGACGTAGAGAAAGGTGAAGCGGTCGCCCAGGCGGAGCTCACCGCGCAGCTCGGGGCTCCTTCGGCCAGGGTGGAAGCGCTGAGCGTCCACTCCTCTGCCCCATACCTCGACGTCGCGAAGATCGAGCCGAAGGAGGTCGGCCCACGAGGCGTTGGACGGCGTGTACACCCGGCGGCTCCGGCGGTGAAACCGCTTCAGGTAGGAGGCCACCGTGTTCCGGAGCCAGGTCTGGCCGTACGCGTCGGCGTAGCGGGAGAAGTCGGTGTGATAGGAGGAGACCAGCGGCACTCCGGCGCGGGCCGCCGCGATCTGACCG
>DATKJJ010000182.1:0-8207 GCA_035543695.1 Gemmatimonadales bacterium
GGGTGGCGTCCAGCTCAAAGCGGAAACCACTGGGAAGCGGACCCGCCGGGTCAGCCCCGATCAGGAGGGGCAGTACCACCGCGGCGACCCAGCGGCCGGCGATCATTCCCGGGCTGGTGCGGGCCCGATTGCCACGCCCCACGGGATCTTGCCGACCGGCACAGTGGCGATCACCGCGAGCTTGTCGGTGTCGACCACACTCACATCGTTGGAAGGGCCGTTTGCGGAGTACAGCTTCTTGCCATCCCGGGTCAGGGCCAGGCCCCAGGGCCGCTGCCCGACCTTGACCGAGCCGGTGACTCGATTGGTTGCCGGATCGATGACGAGCACCGTACCACCGCGCCCGGTCGCGACGTAGACCTTGTTGCCATCGGGTGAAAAGCGCACACCCATGGGCTTGGCATCCTGGGGCAGCTTGATGGTGGCCAGGACGCGATTGTTGGCAACATCGATGACCGAAACCGTGCCGCCCACTTCGGCGGTGGCGTAGGCCCGCTTGCCATCAGGTGAGAAGGCCACATCTCGGGGCCGCCGATCTACCTTGATCCGTGCTTTGGCGGCCCCGGTCTGAGCGTCCAGCACCCGGATCGAGGTGTCGCTCTCGGCAGTCACATACACCAGCTTACCATCGGGACTGAGGCGAACACCCTCGGGCTCCGCCCCCACCTTTACCGTCGTTTCGATGGTGCCCTTCTCCACATTCACGATTGACGCGGTACCGGCATCTTCATTCGAGATGTAAAGCCGTTTGCCATCGCCGCTGATGTCGAACTGTTCAGGATCGGAGCCACCCGGCAAAACCCGGGTGACCCGGCGGGCCGCCACATCGACTACCGCGATGCCGTCCTTCGTCTTATCTGCCTTCAGCTTTTCGCACTCCTCGTCCGGCATGCTGGGAGGACACTTGGGAGATCCGCTGAGCGCAACGTACACCGTCTTTCCGTCCGGGCTCACTTTGACGCCGCGAGGCCGGGTGCCGACCGAAATGGTTGCGACCACACTATCAGTACGAGTGTCGATCACGGTCAGATTCTGGGAATCTTCATTGGTGACGTAGGCCAGATCCTCCCCGGAACCGGTTGGCGACGAGATCTCTGCCGTCGTATCAGCCCTTCCACCGAGAGCCGGCTGTTCCTTGCATCCGCTAAGGGACCCGGCGATGCCGGCGGCTGTCAGGATGAGCTTCGCTGTGCTGGTGTCATTTCGCATCAAAATTTTGCCTTTTCCCGGTTGCGGGCCTGATCGAGTCCTTCAATCCGATCGACCCCCACCGCCTGGCTAAAGTCGGCCTCGTCGATGTTCGCTTTGGCCAGCTTGGCCCCGGTCAGATCGGATCGGGTGAGATCGGCCTGGATCAGGTCCGCGTTCATGAGATTGGTTCGGACCAGCTTTGCGTTCGTCAGGTTGGCATGCGACAGGTCGGCCTTGAACAGATTGGCGTCTGACAAATCCGCCCCACTCAGGTCGGCCCCCACGAAGGTGGCTCGCATGACACCCATGGACTGGTTGCCTGGATCAGCCCCGGCATTGGCGTGGCGGAGGCTGGCGCCTCCCAGCTTGGCGCCCCGGAGATAGCCGATGATCCGGGCGCCGGAGAGGTTGGCGTTGGCAAGATCGGCCGATTCCACGATCGTGGCGAACATGCTGGCCCCTTCCAGATTTGCGCCCTGGAAGTTGGCTCGACGCAGCACCGTTCCATCGAGGTTGGCCCGGGTCAAATCGGCATTGGTCAGGACGGCGTCGGTCAGATCGACGGTGAACAGGTTTGCTCCGGCCAGCTTGGTTCCCACCAGCCGAGCGCCGCTCAAGTTGGCCCGCTTGAAATCGACACCGCTCAGGTCCAGACCACTGAGGTCGGTCTTGCTGAGATCGGGTGGATTGCTGTCGCTGGCCGCCGCAAGCCTGGACCTGACCGTCTTGGAATCGAGTCGGGTTGCCGTTGGGGGAGGTGAAGCGGCCTTCTCGACCGCAGCGACAATGCGGCGGGCCAAGGAGTGTGCTCCGCCCTTTGCGATATCCTCCGCAATCCCCTTCAGCTCGAACTCATCATCCAGCAGCCGGCGTCCGCTCCGCACCTCACTCAGCTGACCGGAGAGATACCAGATCAGATTGCTGGTCTTGCTGAGCTTCGTGGTCACCATCCATTCGGCTCCCAACTTGCGGCTGACCGCTCGGCGACATTCGAGGCTGACGCACTCCGCACCGGCCTTGACCGTGTCGGAGAGTGCGCGGGATAGCTGCTCTGGAGGGATGAGCCGGAAGCGCCCAGAGGCCTGAAGATCGGAGCGGAGAATGCTGTCGGTCATGGCGGCGACCTGCGGGTCGTTCTTTTCCAGCGAATTGGCGCCCTTGCCATAGAAGACGACCGGATATGATGTGAGCGCTTCCGGCCGTTGCTGAGCCTCCGCCAAGCAGGGAGAGCAGATTGTGGCGAGGGTCAGCAGCATCAGCCGACCGGAACCGGTCATGCCACGGGTCATCGCTACGTCCCGGTCTTCACCGCCGGTCGGCCGGGGCCGATCTTGGCGTCGCTCCGGCCTTTGACATAGGCGTAGACCTTCTCTATGGTCGGAAGCTCCATTCCCAGCGCACACCAGGAGGGCATTCCCTTGGCCGGCCGGCCGGCGCAGACCGTCTGAATAAACAGCTCCTTGGTGTTGATCGGACCATCGGGTTTGAGCGACAAGATCAGGTGGGGCGCGATCGTGGTACCCTGAACGTCTTCCCCATGACAGCGGGCGCAGTTGAGGTTGAACTGCTTCCACCCGTCGTAGACCTCCTGAGGGACGGTGTCTCTAGGCGCTTGATGGAACTGATCCCGAAGCTCCTGGGCCCGAAGCTTCGAGGTAAGAGCACAGAGCGTGACGACGATGCCGAGGATGACGTGGCGTCTGGCCATGCTGGAGATTCGGTCCTTTCAGAGAGGGAGTGGGCCGCTACTGCTTCGAAGCGCGAGTCGAGTCCGACGACGGAGCCGAGGTCTTGGGGCCATCGTCGTCCTTTCCCTTCTCCTCCTTCACCGGGAAGGCTGGAACTCCGAACTCCTTGAGGATCCCCAGGATCTCGGAATGTTTGCGGTCCAGGAGGGTCTGCAGGCTGTCGCGGAACTCGTGGTCCTTGCGGCGCACTGCCATCCCGATGTTGTAGGACATGGGATAGCCGGTTGCCGAATCGACTTCGGTTGCCAGCGGGGTCAGCACCAGCGGTACGGTAGACTTCTTGACGAAGTACCCGGCCTGCGGCCCCCAGATGATTGCCACGTCGACTTCCTTCTTGGCCACCGCATTGATGATGGCTTCAGGGCGAGTGGTATCATCATAGGCGACGCTGTACCCAACCAGGTTACCCACCACGCCGTAATGACTGAGTGCCATTTCCGGCGGCGAATGCTCCCCGTCCGTTGAGACGAAGAGATTGACGCCGATCTTCAGCTTCTTGAGGCGCGGATCGGCGAGAGAATTGATGGTCTCCAGCCCGCTGCCCCGCCGGGAGAGGAACATGTATCCCGACCGGTAGTAGGGCTTGGTCGCTCCGGCCTGGTCCACTCCGACCGGCGACTCGATCACCAGATCGCAGTAGGTGCCGTTCAGCATCCGGTAGTATCCCCGTCGGATCGGCCACCAGGTGTACTCCAGCCGGGAATGCCACTCCTTGGCGATCAGCTCGGCGATCTTGTTCTCATAGCCTTCACCCTTCTGGTTGGAGAAGGGCAGGTTGTCCATGTCGGCACAGACCCGGAGCAATCCCGGCGTGAGTGGCGCCGGCCTCTGGGCCCAGCCCGTGGCTGCCAGCAGAGGCACAACCAGGACGGCCAGCAGGGCTCCTCGATACCAGCTTTTCGACGGTTGATGCATGCCAAACCCCATCATCAGTTGGGGTTGTCCGGACAGCGGGATGCGGCCGGAGTCATCCCCATATAAATGAGAACGGCCCCGGAGCGAACAGCACCCCGGCGCCGTCTCTCACTTCTGCAATTTATCCGGGTAAAAGGCCGGAACGAAAAGTCCGGCCTTCCACCAGGACGAGGAATTACTTGCCCGCGGCCATGTTCTTCATTCCGAACACGGTCAGCACGCC
Source organism: Gemmatimonadales bacterium (assembly GCA_035543695.1). GTDB lineage: Bacteria > Gemmatimonadota > Gemmatimonadetes > Gemmatimonadales > GWC2-71-9 > CAVVWJ01. The sequence goes on from DATKJJ010000182.1 coordinate 4,078, forward strand.
ACCTTGGGTGCTGAAGTTGCCCGCGTCACCGAACGCGCCGAGCGCGCCCAGTCCGGCAGTCGGATCTTCGGCGCCGATGCCCGCGGCCACGCCGATACCGGCCCAGCCACCGATACCCGAGAGCACGGCCACGTACTGCTGGCCATCGGGACCGTTATAGGTCATGGGGTTGCCGATGATGCCCGACGGGGTCTTGTACTGCCACAACGTCTTGCCCGTCTTGGCATCGAGTCCCTTGAGCCAGCCTTCCATGGTGCCGTAGAAGACCAACCCGCCGGCCGTGGTAAGGGCCCCGCCGTACGCTGCGAGGTTCTCCTTGTTCTGCCACACGGCCTTGCCCTTCATCGGATCCCAGGCAATGAAATTGCCGCGGTGTCCGCCGGGGCCGGGGAACATCCGCACGATCGCGCCGACGTACGGCTGACCGGCGGTGTACTTCACTTCGACGCCTTCATAGTCCATGCAGATGTGGTTTGCCGGGACGTAGAAGTAGCCGGTGATCGGCGAGTAGGCCGATGGCTGCTGATCCTTGAAGCCGATCGCCGCGGGGCAGATGCCCTCGGTGTTCTTCTTCGAGGTGGTGCCGTACTTCGGATCCTTCTCCGGCACGCCGGTGGTCAGGTCGACCCGCTTGGCCCAATTGACCGGACCATAGGGCTGCGCCACCAGAACCTTGCCGTTGGTGCGATCGAGGGTATAGCCGAAGCCGTTCCGGTCGAAGTGCGCCAGCAGCTTCTTGCCGCCGCTCTCGAACAGCACGTTCTCGTTCACACCGTCATAGTCCCACTCATCGTGGGGGGTCATCTGATAGGCCCACTTCACCTGCCCGTTATCCGGGTTACGGGCGAAGATGGTCATCGACCACTTGTTGTCACCGGGACGCTGATCAGGGTTCCAGGTGCCCGGGTTACCGGTGCTGTAATAGAAGAGGTTCAGCTCGGGGTCATAGGAATACCAACCCCAGGTGGTGCCGCCGCCCCGCTTCCACTCATCGCCCTGCCAGGTGGAGACGCCCAAATCCTTGCCCTTGTGGGACGGATAGTTGGCGTTGGCGTCGCCGGAGATGAGTACTTCACTGTCTGGACCGGTGCTGTATCCGCGCCAGACTTCCTTGCCATCGTTCACGTTGTAGGCCGTGACCCGACCACGGACGCCGAACTCACCACCGGAGATACCGGCGATGACCAGGTCCTTGATCACGATGGGCGCGTTGGTCATGGTGCTGCCCTGCTTGTAGTCGGCGTTCTTGGCCTTCCACAGCTCTTTGCCGGTCTTGGCATCGAGCGCGAGCAGCTCGCCCTGCAGCAGCTGGATGAAAATCTTGCCGCTGGGGTGATACGCGGTGCCCCGGTTGACCAGGTCGCAGCAGGCGATGGGGATCGCGTCAGGCGACTGGTTGGGTACGTACTTCCAGATCTGCGGCGCGCCGGCCTTGGACAGATCGAGCGCGTACACGATGTTCGGGAAGGACGTATGGACGTACATCACGTTGCCGATCACGAGGGGGTTGCCCTCATGGCCCCGCAGCGTCCCGGTCGAGAACGACCAGACCGGCCGGAGCTCGGCAACATTCGAGGTCGTGATCTGCTTGAGCGGGCTGAACCGCTGTAGGCTGTAATCCCGACCCGTCATGTGCCATTCACCCTCGGGCGCATTCAGGGTCCAAGCCCCTGACCGCGCCTGTTGGGCGCTGGCCGACAATGCCACGGCTACTGAAAGCCCCGCAGCGAGTCCGCCAGACACTACCTTCTGCGCAACACGGTTCATAATCTGACCTCAGGGAAAAGGGTGATTCTGTACTGCTCCATCGGTTCTACGTCTAGCAGACAGGTCGGGCGGCGAAACACCTCACTCGTCTCGAGAGCCGGCCCGGGCCAGGACTACAGCCGACGTTCAAACGCTGCGTGGCCTGGAGGCCCGCGCTCGACTGTCGGGGGCATCCACCGGCGAAACACGCTCGCGGTCCTGTACCAGATACGCCGGAGCGGGGTTTGCCGGATGGATTCGGGGGCGCGATCCGGCGCACGTGGGCTGGTCGCGCGAAGCTGAAGCAGGAACTGTAGACGGAAAGACAGGGAAGGATACGACGTGGAATGCTGTTGCCGGCTGGCTATGCGCCACCACAGCGGGTCGGGCCACAGCCGCTCCCGGGGGATGCCCCGGCTCGGATCGAGGCTCGGCCAGCTCATGTCAGGAGAATGAAACAATTCCATCCCACTCCTCAGGCGCCGCTAACCCCGGGTGTACCCGGAAATGGCCGCAATTGGAAGGCAGCATTCAGTGCCATGATGACGCCGGCGACGAGGCTCAGCCCTTCTTCGAGAACTGCCAAGTCGCCGATTACAGGAGGCTTAGAGAGGGTCAGTATACAGCCCGTAAAATGACCTGTCAATCAGTTCTGGGGGCCGCGGGACCCCCTCCAGACCCTGGCTCCCTGGGCCGCAAATCCCCCCTGAAAAATCTCCCCGCCCCCACCCAGGAGCGGGCCCAGCTCTCCAGCCAGACGGGCAGCCGCCGCGTCGCTCTCGGCCAGGGCGTATGCTGCCGGCCCCCAGGAGCTTTGTCCTACCCCAACCGCCCCGCAGCGTACCATGGCAGCGATGAGCGCTTCGGTAGGACCGGGCGCGAACACTCCTCCTTGCTGGGTGGCAAACCACGCTCCGGTAATCCGCTGGATGGCAGACAACGCTTTACCGAAACTACCCAGGTCGTCGTCGATCAAGGACGGAAGCAGCTGCATCAGGACCAGGTGCGCCACGCGTTCAGCGTCGCCTTCCGGGGGAGCCGGGAGCTGTTCGAAGGCCCGGGCCTCGTCCTCTCCGCTGAGACCCCGTCCGGCAGAGGGGACTGCAACCACGTAGCGCCAATGGGGGGGAACCGGCAATCGAGCAATCAGGGGGGCGATCCTGTCCCCACCCGGACGCCGCCCACCTTCGACGATGAATCCTCCGCCACCGAAAGCCCAGGTGCCGATGGCTGAACGTTTCCCCCGGCCAGTGGAACGTGCAAGCTCTACGGGATCGAGGCTAAGTCCATGGAGCTCGGCCAACACGCGTGCCACCGCCAGGCCCAGCTGAGTACCCGAGCCCAATCCCGAATGGCTGGGAATGTCGCGATGCACTCTCAGCCGAACACCGCCGGAGAGCCGTCGGTCCCGGAGGAACCTTTCGGCGAACTCCACGGCACGCTCCGCGTCAGGCCCCTCCGCTGAAACCCGGCCGGCTGGCTCACCTTCCAGCAGAAGCGACGGGGAGGGGATCGCGGCTCCGAGCCCGCCGAAGCAGCGTCCCAGGTTGCCCCGAAGGTCGAGGACGCCGAAGTGCAAGCGCGCCGGGGCTTCCACGAAGACGCTAGCGCGATCGGACATACTCGGTCAGCAAATCCATCGCCTCCCGTTCCCGCGGGCCTGCCGTCTTGTCGACGATGATCTGCAATCGGGCCAGCTCCTCCCGGATTTGCTCTGCCGGCAACAGATGGGTCCGGGTTGCCAGAATGGCCGCTTCAAGGACAGCGTGGCGAGCCCGGTTGAATCCGATGAACTCCCGCTGGACTCCCCGATGGACCACGCGGGCCTCGATCCGGGATCGGGGTGGCGTGGCATCCACCGATACGACCTCCAGCTCTCGCCAGGAGCACGCGGCATCCAGCACCGCTCCGCGTACGACGGCGGCAGGGTGGGAAGGGAACTGGGGGCTGGAAATGGCGCCCTGGGCAAACAGCATCGCGTCATCGGTCAGGTTCACTACGGCTGATCCGCTCGCTCGCACGTTTCGGAAGGTGGTGGTCTCGAGAAACGGTTTGAGTACGATGGTGGCCTCCCCCCACTCCACGCCCATGGGGGCGAAGTTGATGGCCCCCTCGCCGTCCATGCTGGTCACGATTGTTTCAACGATCACCGAACCAGACTTGCGGGAGGGGGATTGGAGGCGATGGGGGCGGCTTCGGCCGTCGGCGACAGGAGTGCTCCGTCTGCCGCGAGCGGAACCGGGCGGGGTGTAGGAGGAATGCCGTGAAGGAAGTGGTCCAGCAAACGATACCCCTGCTCGCTGAGCACCGACTCGGGATGAAACTGCACGCCGTAGACCGGGTTGCTCGCATGCTGAACGGCCATGATCTCGCCGTCCTCCGAC
>DATKJJ010000183.1:0-12646 GCA_035543695.1 Gemmatimonadales bacterium
GCCCTCCTTCCGATGTCCGGAAGTCCATGACCTACGACGTGACGCTGATCCCTGGCGACGGCATTGGGCCAGAGATCACCGTGCAGACGGTGAAGGTGCTGGAGGCCACCGGACTCCGCTTCAACTGGGATGAAGAGCTGGCCGGCGTGGCCGCGGTGGAGGCCACTGGCACACCGCTTCCAGACGCCACGGTGGAGAGCATCCGAAAGAACGCTCTGGCCCTAAAGGGGCCGCTGACCACACCGGTGGGCACCGGATTTCGCTCGGTCAACGTGGGGTTGCGGAAGGAGTTCGAGTTGTTCGCCAATGTGCGACCCGCCCGCACCATTGTTCCCGGCGGACGCTTTGAGAACGTGGACATCGTCCTCGTTCGGGAGAACCTCGAGGGACTCTACATCGGGGTGGAGCACTTTGTCGCCATTGGCGACGATCCCCGCGCGGTGGGCGAGTCCATGGCGATCGTTACCCGGCGCGGCTGCGAGCGAATCATCCGGTACGCCTTCGAGTACGCCGTGAAGCACAGCCGCCGCAAGGTCACCATCGTACACAAGGCCAATATCCTGAAGATGGTGAGCGGACTGTTTCTGGAAGTGGGCCGCACCGTCGCCAAGGAATACGAAGGCAAAATCGAATCAAACGACATGATCGTCGACAATACCGCGATGCAGCTGGTGATGCGGCCCGAGCAGTTCGATGTCATGGTGACCACCAACATGTTCGGCGACATCCTGAGTGACGAGGTGTCCGGCCTGGTGGGCGGGCTGGGACTCGCGCCCGGCGCCAACATCGGGACCAAGGCCGCGATTTTCGAGGCGGTGCATGGCAGCGCTCCCGACATTGCCGGGAAGGGACTCGCCAATCCCTCGGCCCAGATGTTCGCCGCCGCCATGATGCTGGATCATATCGGGGAGCTGGACCGGGCCGAGCGGATCCGGAATGCCATCGTGACGACCATCGTGCAGGACGGCATCCGCACCCGGGACCTCGGGGGCACCGCCAGCACGGAGGAGTTCGGACATGCGGTTGCGAGACGGGCAGCCTGAGGTTCCCTGTGTCCGGTGTGGCCGGCGGGTGTGGGGACTGGGCTGGGGCGAGCTCTGCCCCGACTGCCTGGGCGAACGGAAGCTCCGTGCAAGAAGACTGGCCAGCCGCATCTCCCTCGCCGCAACGGTGCTGATGGCGGCATACGTTGCGCTGCGGATGACCGGCGCCCCGATGGGGCGGCTGTACGGAGTCATCGCCGTCCTGGCTACCTACATCATCATTCGTCGTATCGCCACTCAAGTGGCAATGGAGTACATGAAATGACAGCGAGGCAGCGGGACAGCGGGGCAGCGGGGCAAAACCTCAGGCGGGCCCGTTCAGGCGGGGTGGTGGGATCGGTGAGGTGGCTGCTGCGAATGTCAGCTGCGCTTCTTGCCATAGCTGCCCCGCTGTCCATCCGCCCCGCTGCCCCGCTGTACGCCCAGACCTCCCTCACCATCTACAACGACGGCCGGGTGCTGGTCCGGCGCACTGTTCCGGCCAATGTCCCCAAGGGCGCGTCCAGCCAGCGGCTGACGCTGGGCGCGTTGGATCCGGCGACGATTTTTTCGCTGGACTCGTCGGTTACACTGGACCGCGTCTCCTACGACGGCGCGGTGGATGAGGCCAGCGTGCTGCGGCGTTCGGTGGGCAAACGGCTGGTCTTTCGGCTCAGCGACCCCCGCGATACCGTGAGTGCCCTGGTCCTGGGGGTGGACCCGCTCCGGCTGCAGCTGCCTGACGGCCGTATCAGCTTCACGCCGCCCGGACTGGCGCTCTACCCCAGCGACGTCGTGGTGGTGGAGCCCACCGTGTCGCTCGCCGTTCGGAGCACCCGCTCCCAGGATCAGATGCGGCTGGGCTACTTCACCAGCGGGGCATCCTGGCAGGCCAGCTATCAGATGGTGCTCGGGCGGGAGGATGCCCGGGTCACCGGCATGGCTGTGCTGCCCTCCGAATCGCTTCGGGCCGAGAATGCGGAGGTGTATCTGTTGGCGGGCTCAGTCGGGCGGGCTGACCAGCCGGGTGCGCCACCGCAGCTATTGGACCGCCGGAAGCAGGCTTTGGCGGCCGCCGACATGATGGCGCGCGAGGTCGCCACCGAACAGCGGGTCGGCGAATTCCACCTGTACGGCCTGCCCGGTCGGAGCACGCTCCAACCCGGCCAAACCACTTCCGTGGCTCTGTTCGATCCGGTACGGGTGAAGTACGAGCGCAGCTATGTGGTGCATGGAGATGTGCCCTTCTGGGGCTTTCTCCCCCAGCAGGGTGAGGAGCTGCAGCCGCCGGTGGAGGTGACCTACACCCTGAAGCGCGCCCGTAAGACGGATTTCGGTGATCGGCCGCTCCCTGCCGGCGTAGCCAGGTTGTACCAGCCGGACAGCTCCGGCGGATTGCAGCTGATCGGTGAAGCGTCGATGGATCACACTCCCGCGGGGAATGACCTCCGGCTGAACGCGGGCAATGCCTTCGATCTGACGGCCAGGCGAGTGCAAACCAGCTACGTCACCCGGCGGGACAGCACCAAGGCTCGAGGCGTGCACACCGTGGCGACGGCGGACTATCGAGTCACCCTGAAAAACGCGACCGACAGCGCAACGACGATAGCGGTGGAGGAGGAACGGGCGGGAGAGTGGAGCGTGCTGGCAAGCTCGGCGCCGGCTGAAAAGGTGTCTTCCACGCTCACCCGTTTTCGGGTGCGGGTGCCGGCCCGGGGAGAAGCGGTGCTGACCTATCGCATCCGGGTAATCTGGTGACCATTGTCACCCTCGCTCATCTCTCCGATTTGCACTTCGGCGGATATGCCGACCTCAAACAGATGGAAGCGCTCGAGGAATTTCTTCCCACCCTCGATCTCACCGCACTGGTTGTTTCCGGCGACCTGAGTCAGCGTGCCCGGCATGGAGAGTTTCAGGCGGCGCATGTGTTCCTGCATCGCCTGCGGATGAAGATGCCGGCGATCGTGGTACCCGGAAATCACGATATCGAATGGTGGAAGAGCCCGCTCGGACTGCTGGGCGAGAAGAGGAAGTACGCCAAATATCTCCGCTATTACAGCGAGCTGCGCCCGGTGCTCGAGGCCCCCGGCATGATCGCCGCAGGCGCGTTGAGCAGCTATGGTTTCTCGCTCGGGTCGCTCACCTGGAATGTGCGCGATATCGCGGTCAAGGGACACCTGCCGAGGTCGGAAACCAGACGGATCAAGAAAATCTTCGATCAAGCGCCGCCCGGCCTGGCCAAGGTCATGGTGGTGCACCACAACGTGCTGGAGGGAGGCACCGGTCGGATGGGTCTGGCCCGGTGGCAATCGGCCCACAAGCGGCTTCTCGACACCGGAGCGGATGTCATTCTCTGCGGGCACGACCACTATGAAGGCGCGGGTCAGATCGAGGGCGGCCTGGCGGTCAGCACCTCCGGCACCCACAGCTACCGCCAGCGCGGCGGGAGACCGTCGGTGTTCAACCTGGTCACGCTCGATGCGCATTCCGTGCACATCCAGCACTTTCGCTGGGTTTCCGCGGATCGGCAGTTCATTGCCTCCGACAAGTTCTCCTTTGCCCGGAGGGGCGCACCCAAGGTGGCGGTCTCGGTGGCCGGCGGGGACCAAGGGTTGTGAAGGCGGGGGACGCGGGGCAGTGCTTCTTGCTCGGGGATTTTCTTCCTCAGCGACTATACGCTCTCGGGCTCACCGGCGTGGATCGGATTCTCACCCACACCAATCGCACCGTGATGCTGAGCCTGAATCGCCGAGTGTTGCGGATCCATAGGGGCTACGGGTTCGCTCCCGATGGAGTGCTGAAGTCGATCGTCCGGTTTCTCAGTCCCCATCTGCCTCGGCGTTTAAGGCAGGAAGCTGAACGCGAATTTCTCCGGTTTCCGGTGTGGGCCTACAGCCGGTCCTCAGAGCGGTCTATCCGCAGAGACCGGTCCCGCCCTGGGGACGGCAGCCTGCTCGGGCGCCTGGAGGCTATGCACCGAGACCTGAATATCCGCCATTTCGGCGGGTCGCTGAGCACCATTCCGATTCGGCTTTCGGGCCGGATGAAGACTCGCCTGGGCGAGTTGTCAGTAGACCACAACGATAACAGTAACAAGGAAATCGGTATCAGCCGCAGGCACCTCACCCGACATTCCTGGAGCGAGGTCGAGCACACGATGCTCCATGAGATGGTGCATCAATGGCAGGCTGAAAACGGGTATCCGGTGGACCATGGACCCGTCTTCAGAGCGAAGGCGCGCGAGGTAGGAGTCCTGCCCGCCGCTCGCAGAAGCCTGGGGCTCTCCGCCGGTGCCGGCTAACCCCCCTGTACTAGTTGTTTACGGTCGCTATACTCTATTGAAGGTGAGTTGAGCGGGCTCAGTCTCACCCAGCCCGATCCCGCCTGGTAACGCTCTCTCCAGTAACGAATTAGGGGGCCTGCGCTCGACCCGTAGTCAGCCGAGCCGATAGCGGCATCGGTGGGATCGCGGAAACCGCGCCAGGTGGAGGATTTCACCACGAACATCGCCATGGTCGCGGCCTGCCCGTACCCGGCTCGCCGGGGTACGCCCATTCGCATTCAGCGGCTGGCGGAGGGCATGGCTGCGCGCGGGCACCAGGTCCACGTGGTGACCTATCACTACGGCACCGCCAAACCCGGGGCCACGCTCTCCGTTCATCGAATTCCTCAGATCAAGTCGTATCAGAATCCGGCCCCCGGCCCTACCTATGTGAAGCTGGCGCTGCTCGACCCGCTGCTCACGGTGAAGCTGTGGCAGGTGCTCCGGCATCATCAAATTGATATCATCCACGCCCACCACTTCGAAGGGCTGCTGGTGTCCGCCGCCGCCCGGCTGCGGCGGGACATTCCGCTGATTTTCGACGTGCACACCCTGCTATCGTCGGAACTCCCTTTCTATCCGCTCAGACTCCCTCGCTGGGTCACCAATAGTATTGCCGGTTCGTTCGACCGGCGTCTCCCCGGCATGGCCGACCACGTCATCACGGTCACCGAACGGATTCGCCAGCGGCTGCTTCGCATGGGCCGGGTTCCGGAGGAGCGGGTTACGGTGGTGCCCAACGGGGTCGAGTGCGACCTCTTCTCCGAGAGCCGGAATCGCGCCGCAAAAGCGGCCAATGGCCGTCCGACCCTCATCTTCACCGGCAACCTGGCTCCGTATCAGGGCATCGACCTCATGCTCCTGGCCCTGCGCAAGGTGCTGAACCGAAGAAGCGACGTGCAGCTCAAGATCGTGACCGAATCATCCTTCGAGCAGTACGACGCCCTGGCCCGTGAGCTTGGGGTCTCGGGATCGATTGAGCTGGTCCGGGCGCAGTTCGAGGACATTCCCATGCTGCTCGCCGGCGCCACCGTGGCGGTGAACCCGCGCACCGAGTGCGATGGCATCCCGGTCAAGCTCCTGAACTACATGGCGGCGGGAAAGCCGGTTCTCTCCTTTGCCGGATCGGCGCCTGGCGTGTGTCATCAGCAGACCGGCTGGCTGGTTCCCGATGGCGACGTGGACGGGTTCGCCGAGGGCGCTCTCACCTTGCTGTCGAATACCGAGTTGGCCAGCTCCCTGGGACAAAACGCCAGAAGGCTGGTCCAGGACAAGCACGACTGGAGCCGCTCCGCCGAGCTGACGGAGGACATCTACCATCAAGTGATTCGGGAGCGCGCCACGCAGGGATGAGGGTGTGCTTCATCGTCAGCGAGTTTTTTGCGTGGGGAAAGTACGGTGGGTATGGCACCGCCACGCGGGTGCTGGCCACCGAGTTGGTGCGCCGCGGCTTCGGCGTTACCGTCGTGACCCCGGCGCGGGGGGCCCAGCCGGACCGGGAAGAAGTCGAGGGAGTGACTGTCCTGTCTTACCCTGCGCAATCGCTGCGAACCCAGTTTCGCCTCCTGCGCGAAACCCGAGCCGACATATACCACTCACAGGAGCCCTCGCTCGGAACCTGGCTGGCGCGAAAAGCGGCTCCTCGGAGCGCTCACGTCGTCACCTGTAGAGACACCCGTGTTTCCGCCGACTGGCTGATCGAGATGCGGTCGTGGTTCCTGGACCATAGTTTCCGAACCCTGCTGACTTTCCCGTACGAGAACAACCTGTTGGTGACCCGCTCGGTCCGCGCGGCTGACGCGGTCTATTGTCCCAACGAGTTCTCCCGCCCGATTGCGCAAGCCAAGTACAGGCTGGATGCGCTTCCCGGTTTCCTGCCCAATCCGGTTCGACCCCCAACGGTCCCGATTCACAAGGCTGAGCAGCCCACGGTCAGCTTTCTGGGACGCTGGGACCGGCGAAAGCGACCCGAGATCTTCTTCCGCCTAGCCCAGGCCTTTCCTCAGGTGAGGTTCATCGCCATGGGTCAGGCGCGCACGGCGGAGCTGACCGAGATGTTGCACCGGCAGTATGGCGGTCTCCCCAATCTGGAGCTGGAGGGCTTCGTCGATCAGTTCTCCTCCACCCGGTTTCAGGAGATTCTGGCTCAAAGCTGGATTCTGGTGAATAGCGCTTTGCGGGAAGGATTGCCCCGTTCATTCCTGGAGGCGGCTGCCTTCAAATGCGCCATTCTCAGCCGAGTCGATCCTGACGGGTTCGCTTCGCGCTTCGGTTACCGGGTAGAGGATGACGATTTTGCCCAGGGTCTGCGCCAGCTGCTGGAGAACGATGCCTGGCGGCGAAAGGGAGAGGACGCGCACGCCTATGTGTCGGAGAAGTACGGCTTCGACGCAGCGATCGCCCAGCATCTCGAGGCCTACCGGCGGCTCGCCCCATCCGCACCATTATATTCCCAGCCTAGTCACTGACTCTCTTCGAGGCACGAAATGGCCACCGCTACAGGCACGTCGCAGTTCACCGGGGTCGACTTTCTCAACTTCGACTCTCTCCTCTCCGAAGAGGAGCGTGCGGTACGCGACACCGTGCGGAGCTGGGTAGATGAAAACCTGATTCCGGTCATTGGCCAGGCGTATGTCGAGGGAAAGTTTCCCAAACAGCTGATTCCCGGGATGGCGGAGCTGGGTCTCTTCGGCGCCAACCTTCCTGAGGAGTACGGCTGTGCCGGGCTGAATAACGTGGCCTATGGCCTGATCATGCAGGAGCTGGAGAGGGGCGACAGTGGGATTCGCTCATTCGCGTCGGTCCAGGGTGCGCTGGTCATGTACCCGATCTATGCCTTCGGTAGCGACGAGCAGAAGCAGCACTGGCTCCCCTTGCTTGCCTCCGGACAGGAGATCGGCTGCTTTGGCCTGACGGAGCCGGACTACGGCTCGAACCCCGGTGGCATGGTCACCACGGCGCGGGAAACCCGGGATGGCTGGGTCCTCAACGGCACCAAGATGTGGATCACCAACGGCTCTCAGGCAACTGTCTCGATTATCTGGGCCAAGACCGGCGATCTGAGAGACCCGAAATCAATTCGCGGATTCATCGTTCCCACCGACAGCAAGGGCTACGCTGGGCGCGACCAGAAGGGGAAGTTGTCGCTTCGCGCCTCCGATACCAGTGAGATTCATCTCCAGGACGTGCAGTTGCCCAAGGACGCCATCCTCCCGAAGTCAGGCGGCCTGAAGAGCCCGCTCATGTGCCTGACCCAGGCGCGATACGGGATTTCGTGGGGAGCAATCGGCGCCGCCATGGCCTGCTATGACGAGGCTCTGCGCTACTCCGGGCAGCGCATCATGTTCGACAAGCCGATTGGAGCCACGCAGATCCAGCAGGTTCGCCTGGTGGAGATGCTCACCGAGATCACCAAGGCTCAGTTCATGACATTGCAGCTCGGCAGGCTGAAGGATGCCGGCACGATGACGCCGTACCAGGTGTCTCTCTGCAAGCGGAATAACGTGAACATGGCCTGCGAATGCGCTCGGGAGGCCCGCCGGCTCCTCGGCGCCAACGGGATCTTGGCCGAGTACCACTCGATGCGCCACATGGCCAATCTGGAATCGGTCTATACCTATGAAGGAACCCACGATATGCATTCCCTCATCGTGGGGGAGGCCATCACCGGGCACGCCGCGTACACGTGACCGTCGTCACGGCTATTTGAGTCCTAAGTGACGACCCTGTAGGGGCGTTGAGACCTCTACAGGAGCTCAGCAATGGCAAATCGGGTCACCGTGTGGTGGCAGGGTGAGGAATACGACGCGGTTCGGCAGAACGGAGCCGCCGCCGAGGCGAATACAGGGTCCACCTGGCAGTTGCTGCATGAGGGAGCACCCCTGACTAGCTTTGCGGCGGAGCCGGCAGAGGCTCCCGCATCGGTCAAGGAAAAAATATTGGGATGGCTGGAGGCCAACCGGAGCCGACCGGCAATGGACGTCGGAAGGCAGTGAGCCTTTTGCCGAGCTTCATTCCAAAGCCCCCCGGTGCACCGCTCGGGGGGCTTTTCTTAGTTACCAGATACCGGTCTCATCATCCTGTGATGCCCATTCTTCGTACTGCGCTGGTTGCCCCGATTCAAGCCACTGGAACCGAGCCGACCCTTCCACGTTCATGACCTGACCGACGTAGCTTCTCCCAGACCAGCCTTCATGCGATTCCCCAGCACGCCCTTGATCGTTTCTCTCGCCCTGGTGGCACTTCCATCGCCTGGGAATGCCCAGCAGACGGACACGACGCGAACCGACACGACGCGAACCGACACCACCCGTACCGACACGACCCGAGTTACCCAGCTGAAGACGATCGAGGTGACCAGCTCCATCGCCCCGACAGCGGGACCCACCATTGGCTCCGGAATTCCAGCCCGGATCTCGACCGTAACCGGCGCAGCAATCGATGCCTGGGAACCTCGGCTGCTGGCCGATGCGCTCGCGACCCAACCGGGCATCTCGCTGTACGACGATCTCGGCTCGCCGTTCAAGCTCAATCTCAGCACCCGGGGCTTCAACGTCGGCCCAGTGGTCGGTTTGCCCCCCGGAGTGTCGGTGTTCCTCGACGGAGTACGCCAGAACGAGCCGGACGCAGCCGAGGTGAACTTCGACCTGCTCCCGATGGAACACGTGCAACGGGTGGAGCTGCTCAGCGGCTCTGGATCACTGTTGGGGCCCAATTCATTGGGCGGCGCTATCAATCTGATCACCCGGCGCGGCTCGGGGCCGATGGAAGGAGAGGCCGAAGTCTCCGGCGGCTCCTACGGGTCATACTCGGGAGAGGCTTCGATCGCCGGCTTGAGCGGAGGCGGCTGGGATTACTATCTGGCCGGAGGCTACGAGAATGAAGATGGCTGGCGGCAAGCCACCAACGCGGAAAACCTGAACGGCTTTCTCAATCTTGGCCGGCGAGGCCCCGATCACGGCTTCAGCCTGCAGGCCTTTGGAGCAGAGTCCCGGGCCGAAACCGCGGGCTCGCTCCCGGAAAGCATCTTCGATACCGCACCCAGCACCAACTTTACCGTCGGCGACTTCGAAGATCTCGATCAGCTGCAGGCTTCGCTGTCCGGCTATACCCGTCTGGGGAGCGGCCGGGCCGCCTTTACCGGATATGTCAGGCGCACCACGGCTGAGCGCTTCAATGTCAATCAGTTCCCCGATAACAATGTTCGCAGCTTCACCAACAACCGGACGATCGGGGGGAATCTGGATTGGCGCTGGAGCACGCCTCGACCCAAGGGAAACTTCTCCCTTCGGCTCGGCGCGGATGGGGGGGCCAACCAGGTCCACATCCAGCTGCTGGAGGAGACGCCAACCGTTCCTTCGACCAGTGACCTCACCACCGATGTGAAGAGTCCCAGCTACGATGTCGCTGGCTACGCCCTGGCCGATCTGCGAATCAACGAGGTGACCTTCTCGGGAGGACTGCGGTTCGACTACATCCACATTCCTTTCCAGGACCAGCTCGATCCCACAGCAGATACGACCAACAATTTCACCCGATTGAGTCCCCGCGGTGGCTTGAGCTTCGACCTTGCTCCCGGCGCTTCGGCCTATCTGTCGGTCGGGCAGAGCTTCCGGGCCCCGGCCATTCTGGAGCTGGCCTGCGCCGATGAGACCGCCGCGTGTCCCCTGCCTTTTGCCCTCGGCGATGATCCGCCGCTCGATCCGGTGGTGGGAACCACATTCGAGATCGGCGGGCAGTGGGTGCGGGGCCCGGCAATATTCAACGGCTCACTGTATCGCACCAATGTACAAGACGATATCTCGTTCATTCAGTCGGAAGACGCCGTGTTCGAGGGGTTTTTCGATAACATCGGCACCACCCGGCGGGAGGGCATCGAGCTGTCGGTGCAGGTCATCCCCAGCGAGCGGGTTTCATTATACGCCAACTACGGTTTCACCCGGGCGACGTTCCGCGACCCTGCCGAAATCTTCAGCATCCGGGCCGAGAGTGACTTCGCGGGAGCCCCACTTTCAGGGCCCAACGCTGTTGCCGAGGGCGATCGGCTGCCCCTGGTACCAGAGCACCAGGTGAAGTTTGGCGGGCTGTTTACCACCTCCTCGGGGTTCCAATTCGGTCTGGACGGCCGCTACATCGGACGGCAATGGCTCCGGGGCGACGAAGCCAACGAGACCTCTCCGCTGGGTGCGTACTTTGTGGGCAACCTGCGCCTTGGCTTCAGCCACGCCCGCTGGGAGGTCTCAGCCATTGCCAGTAACGTCCTCAACTCCCACGAGCCCATCTTCGGCACCTTTAACGAGAACCGCCAGACAGGCGAGTTGGAGCGGTTCCTCACTCCTCTCAACGCCCGTTCCTTCAAGCTTGTCGTGCGCCGTTCGTTTGGCGGAGACGCTCAGTAGCCCCTCGACCTGAAACTCAGTTGAAGCCGTGACCGCAATCACCGACCCTCGCGGGTAGCGCCCTCATCCTGTTGGCGGGCTAAGAGACGAACCATTGCGGTGGAGGTGGACTATGCAGACTACAGCGGTCGCGGTGCCGGTGCGGGATGCCGGCGACGCGTTGAAGGCATCGCTCACCGGAGCGCTCAACACATTCTTTGCGGCCATTCCCCGGATCATCGGCTTTGCTGTCGTTCTCATCATCGGCTGGATCATCGCCTCGCTGCTGGCTCGCGGGGTTCAGGCTCTGTTGCATGCGGTGAGATTCAACGACCTGGCTCGCCGGGCGGGCCTCGCCGATTTCGTGCACAAGATGGGGGTCAAAGACGACTCGTCCGCGGTGCTGGCGGGAATAGTCAAGTGGTTTGTCCGGCTGATCACGCTCGTGGTGGCCTTTGACACCCTGGGTCTGCCGGCGGTGTCCAACGTGCTCCAGCAGCTGCTGTTGTGGCTGCCCAACCTGGTGGTTGCCCTGGTGGTGCTGGTAATCGGCGGGCTGGCAGCCAAGGCGCTTTCACAGTTGGTGCGAGGGACGTCGGCAGAGGCCGGATTCACCAATCCCGACATGCTGGCCGCGGTAACCCGGGTGGCCGTCTGGGGCTTTACCATCGTCGTCGCGGTCAATCAGTTAGGTATAGCCACCACGCTCATTAACACTCTGCTGGTCGGCATTGTGGGCGCCCTGGCACTGGCCTTTGGCCTTGCCTTCGGGCTGGGCGGACGGGATCGTGCGGCGCAGATTCTCGATCGGGCCGGCCGCAATCTGGAGCAGGCCGGGCCCCGGCTGGAGCGGGCAGCGAATGCGGCTCGCCATCAGGTCGAGGGCATGGCCCAGCAGGTTCAGGACACGGCACATCCTGCTCGGGGCGGTCATGCCTCCGGAGGCGTGGCAGGGAATGGTTGGATGGAGCGCGCGACCGTCGATCGTCGGCGGGTGGGCCGGCCTGGAATTCGGGACCGGCGCAGCGGCGGCACCAATTCGTAAGCCTCCAGGCAATCGTAACCCGAGGCCACCCCACGGTGGCCTCGTTGCGTTTGCATCCAAAGGCGGGATAGCTTTGCCGCCATCAGACTCGACTCGCGGATCAGGGAGCCAGACTTGAAGATCGCGGTGTGCATCAAGCGGGTACCAGACATGGAGATGCGGTTCAGCATCGCGGCTGACCGCACTTCGCTGGATTCAACCGGCATGAAATACGAGATGGGTGATTTTGACGGGTACGCGCTCGAGGTTGGGCTGCAGCTGGCCGAGAAGCATGGTCCCGGGGAAGTGGTTGTGGTGTCGCTCGGTTCCGACGGAGTCCAGGAGATCCTGCGCAAGGGACTGGCCATGGGAGCCAGCCGGGCAATTCAGCTCAAGGTCGATCAGGTCCCGTTTGACGGTTTGGCCATAGCGAAGGCATTGGCGGAGGAGCTTCGGAATGGCGGTTACGACCTGATTCTCTTCGGCAGAATGGCAACCGATACGGCAAACGGCACCGTCGGACCCATGACCGCCGAGCTGCTGGATCTCCCCTGTGTCACCGGAATTTCCCAGCTCGAGCTCTCAGACGGACGGGGCAGCGCGCGACGGGATCTGGAGGGGGCCTCGGAGACCGTCGAATTCCCTCTGCCCGCGGTGCTCACGATCGACGAAGGCATCGCCCGGCCGCGGTTGGCCTCGCTCAAGGGGATCATGGCTGCAAAGAAGAAGCCGCTCGAGACCAAGCCGGCGCAACTCGGTCCAGCCAACCTGAAAGTTGAGCGCATGGAGTTGCCGGCCGATCGGCCTCCCGGACGGATCATCGGGGAGGGAGCCGACGCGGTGCCGGAGCTTCTCCGCCTTCTGCAAACCGAAGCCAAGGTGTTGTGATGTCCGCGTTCCT
>DATKJJ010000184.1:0-3754 GCA_035543695.1 Gemmatimonadales bacterium
CAGGCCGAGCCCGTTCATCATCATCAGGACGGTATCGAAAGGCTCGTCCAGCAGATCCATCCAGGTCGCTCGACGAGCGTCGCGCACACCTCTCTGCTTCAGGATGTCCACCATCTCCGGCAGGATCTCGATCGCGGTGACCTGAAGTCCGCGTTCCTGCAGCGCGAGCGTGTGGCAGCCGGAGCCGGCGCCCACATCGAGCACCCGCCCGCGGCACAGATCCAGGGCCAGCCGTTCTACTTCGGGAAATGCATTCGAATCGCGGAAGAAATAGGAGAGGGGAACTTCGTCGCGCTCATAATCGTCGTACACCACCATGTACGCATCGCGATCGCCGCGATGAAAGGCGGCCATGGCTTCCGCGTAGGGCGTCCAGGCGCTCAGATCCACGCCGGGCCGAGCTTCAGCTATTGACCCAGGGCAGGACCAACGCGACCAGAGCCAGGAGCAGCACGCCCGCCACCAGCAGGAACATGGTGCGATCGCGGCGGCGACGGTCGGAACTCAGGGTGTCGAAAAACTGGCTCTGCCGAGTCTCCAGCTCGCCCCGAGTGGCCGAGTGCTCGCCCGCAAGCTTTCGAATGGTGCGCTCCAGCCCCTCGAACCGCTCGGCCATCAGCGCCATCTCGCTCTGCAGCTCCTCGCGAGTCTCGGTGAGCCGGTCTCCGCCGCCGGGAAGCGGGTCATCGAAGAGCGACTGAGACATGACAGCCTGCGCCGCGACGACTTCCTCCATTCCCTGGATGAAGTGGCGCTGGTGGATCCGCTTCTCCGGATCGGGGACGGGCTCCAGGGTGGCGATCTGGGCCGCCTTCAGCACGGCGTTCTTGATGTCGCCACCGCTCCGGGGATAGGCAGCGGCCAGCGCGTGAAAGTCGACGTCGTCGGCCAGAGGAGTTTTCCGGGCGTGAAGCTGGACCCGCCAGATGCGCTCCCGCTCCTCCTCGTTGGGCATGTCGAAGAGGATGTGGGTGCGGATCCGCCGCTCGAAAGCCGGATCGATGTTCGCGGCGAGATTGGTGGCGAAGATGACCACGCCGGGAAATGTCTCCAGCTCGTGCAGCAGCACGTTGACGATGGCGTTGGCCTCCCGCTCGTAGGCCGCATTCATGGAGGTGAACCGGCGCCCGGCAATGGCGTCGGCTTCGTCGAAGAAGAGCACCGCGTCCTGTCGCGCCGCCGAGCGAAAGACGGAGGCCACATGCTTGGCCGTCTGCCCCACCCAGCGCGACTCCAGCTCGGCGTAGCGCACCACCAGCAGCCGCTTGTTCAGCGTGTACGCCAATGCTTCCGCGCAGATGGTCTTGCCGGTGCCGGGCGGCCCGGCAAAGTGGAAAGCCAGGCCCAGGCCGCTGGAGTGGCGCTCGGCCAGGCCCCACTGGTGGAAGATCAGATCGTGCTTCCGAACCAGAGCCAGGGCGTGGTTGAGCGAGCGGAGCGTGGTCTGGGGCAGTACCACGTCGTCGAACGAGCGGCGGGGCTCGCTGGCCTCCACCAGCTCGCGGGCGTTGGCGACTCCTCCGAAGAGGAGGTCACGGATCGAATCGGCCATGCTGGAAAGTTACTCTCGAACCTCGGGCTTGCGCGGCTCGGCGCTGCGCTGGGTGCCGACCACCCGGTCCCAGGCGTCGCGGACGGCGTGCTTGATCTCGTCCCAGGCGGTAGGCGACTCGCCCCGGTGCTCGTATTTCTCCCAGCCCTGCCGCAGGTCGGGCTCGGCCTCATTCCACTGCCGACCGACGTAATGCCGGGCCGATTCGAAGCCGTAGCGGTAGCCGGGCCGAAAGCGATCGTAATAGTCCGGCCCCAGGGCATAGGGACGGCTGGAGAAGTTCTCGGTCCAGTAGTTGTCCTCGGTTTCCCAGCTGGCCTGCCAGGTAGAATCTTCCGCCGGTGAAACGCGATCGAAGGCGTTGGGGTCGGACATGGGTCTCTCCATTAAAGGAAACGGCAGCGCAATTGGATCAGACAACCTAAGTCCTGCCGGAGGGTGGCCGGGTGACGATGGTCACCGTGTTAGCTTGTTTTGGTGAAGAGCCCGCCTCCCCTCTGGATGCTCCGAACCGCCTTCCGGACGGTGGGTTCGGTGGCCCCCAAGGTTGCCGCTCGATGGGCGGAAACGATCTTCTGCCGGCCACCGCGGAACACTCCGCGTCCCGCCGAGGAGGCCTTTCTGGCCACCGGCACGCGGCTCCAGGTACCCAGCGACGGACATCAGCTTGCGGTCTGGACCTGGGGCGAGGGACCGGTGGTGATTCTGGCGCACGGCTGGGGAGCCCGAGCCGGCCGATTCAGCGAAATGGCCACCGCGCTCCTCTCCAGGGGGTTTCGGGTTGTGCTGTTCGACGCTCCGGCGCACGGCGCCTCGGAGGGTCAGCAGGCTTCCCTGCCCCAGTTCGCCCGCGCCCTCCGCGATGTGGCGAGCGCCTTCGATCCGGCCTATGGACTGGTGGGGCACTCCCTGGGCGGAGCCGCGGTTTCCCTTGCGATGAGGGACGGCCTCAAGCCGGCTCGCGCGGTGCTCCTGGCGCCACCATCCGACGTCTACCTCTTCTCTCAGGCCTTTGCCGAACATCTGCGGATCCCGCACCGGGCGAGAAACCTGATGCGGCAGAATCTGGAGAACCGGCTGCGGATCAGCTGGGACCAGCTTCACATTCCCACCCTGGCCCGGGGCATGTCGGCGCCGGTGCTCATCATCCATGACCGGAACGACCGGGAGGTGCCCTATGCCCAAGGCTCCGCCATCGCAGAAGCGTGGCCGGGAGCGGAGCTGTATACCACCAGCGGTCTGGGTCACCGGGCGATTCTGCGGGACCGGGAGGTCGTGCGCAGGACCGTGGAGTTCCTGGGGACCGGAATCGGGGCATGATCGTCATGGACCGGGAGAATCTCTGGGCGCCGGGATGGTCCCACGTGCTGTCCACCAGCAATGACATCGCCGAGCTGCGGGCGTTCTGCGCTCGCGTGGGGGCTCCGCCCGCGGCGTTGCACCTGGGCGGGCGCTGGCCTCACCTCGATCTCAAGCTCGAGCCCCGGGAGCTGGCACTCCGCTGCCACGACGTGCGGGTCTTCGAGCGAACCTCCGATATGCTGCGCTTCCTCAGGGGACTGCCCCTCGCAATCCCAAAGCGGCAGGAATAGGATGCAGTATGGCTGAGATTTCCCGACGCGCATTTCTCCAGGCCTCCGCGGCCGGCCTGGGACCGGGAACCGCACTCGGATCGCTCGTGGGGCTCGGCGCCAGTCTGGTACCGGCCACCGCCCGCGCTCAAGCCCTCCGAATCAGAGAAGCCAAGGCCACACCGACCGTCTGCCCGTACTGCTCGGTAGGCTGCGCCATGATCGTCCACACGATCGGCAACGAGATCGTGAACATCGAGGGCGACAAGCGCAGTCCGCACAACGAGGGCTGCCTCTGCCCCAAGGGCGCCGCGACCTACCAGCTGATCAAGAATCCCAATCGCGCCACCCGGGTGCTGCACCGGAAGCCGGGCGCGCGCGAGTGGGAGGAGGTCGAGCTGGACTGGGCCATGGACCGCATCGCCCGGCTCGTGAAGGAGACGCGCGACGAGACGTTCCAGGAAACCTGGACGACCCACGACGCCCAGGGCCGGGAGGTCCGCAAGCGCGTCAACCACACGCTCCGGATCGGCTCGCTCGGCGGGGCGACGATGGACAACGAGTGGAACTATCTCCAGTGCAAGCTGATGCGCGCCTTGGGGGTCGTCTTCCTGGAAAACCAGGCCCGGAT
>DATKJJ010000185.1:0-10093 GCA_035543695.1 Gemmatimonadales bacterium
GAGGCTTTCCAGGAGATGCATGGCGTTTTGGTCGGCCAGGGACAGCCAACGCTGGGCAGTGCCGCGCTGGGGTATGGACCAATCTGTGGTTGGCAACAGTTCGCGCAGGGTATCCCATTCATCCGGCGCGAAGGGCACAACCAGCCGCCGCACACGATCTTCGGCAGGCACGTAATAGCGGACCAGAAACGCGCTCAGGACCGCGCTGTCCTGTTCCTCCTCCACATTCTCGAGAAAGCGGTGTTCCCGCCCCACCACCCTGCCGCCGCGAACCCGGATCAACACGCCCACGGCGTCGTCTCCGTCCCGGGCATATCCAACGACATCGGCGTCTCCCGTTCCCATGACTTCGACGCTGAGTGGCTCCTCCAGCCGGTCGAGCCAGCGGAGCGCGTCCCGCAGCTCTCTGGCCCGCTCGTAGTCCTCCCGGTTACTGGCTTCGAGCATGGCTTCACGCACCCGCCCGCGCACATCCTGGGTTCGTCCTTCCAGGAAGTTGACCACGTCTTCCACCATGCGCTGGTATTCCGGAAAATCGTGCCAGCCCATGCAAGGGGCGCGACACCGCCCGATGTAGTAGTCGAGACACGGGCGCTCCCGGCGCTCTTCCGGCAGCTTGTCCTGGCAGCTCCGTACGGTGTAGAGCCGGCGAATGATAGCCAGCGTGCGCCGAAGCTGTGCCACATCGGTGTAAGGACCGAAATAGCGGGCCCCGGGAATGTCGCGTCGCCGAGTCACCAGCACCCGCGGAAAGGGCTCGCCGAGGGTCACCGCTATGGAGGGATAACTCTTATCGTCCTTGAGTCTGACGTTGAATCGAGGGCGGTACTCCTTGATCAGGTTGTTTTCCAGGATCAGGGAGCCAGGCTCGTTCGGCACCACAAAGGTCTCCACGTCGGCAATCAGCCGCTGGAGCAGGCGATTCCGTGGGCTGTCGGCAAAGTCGGTTGCGAAGTAGCTCCGCACCCGGTTGCGGAGCCGTTTTGCCTTGCCGACATAGAGCACCTCACCATCCTGCCCTTTCCAGAGGTAAACCCCCGGCCCTTCCGGAAGGGTATCGAGCTTTCTCTGGAGTAGTTCGGGTAGGGCGGGAGTACTCACGTGCTTTTGCTCGGAATCAGGGATCGGCTCGGAACCGGCTCTCAGCCGGAGAACCAGGGTACCCGGGCCAGGATGCGGCGTGATTCCGGGATGCCCAGCTCCGCGGTAATGGCGAAGTACGCAACTCCATAAATACCAAGGGAAAATAACGCCACGATCAGAGGATGCTGACCCTGAAGACCCAGCTTGACCGCGCTACCCGCGATAGCGGCCGCCCCTGCCCCGCCCCACAGCCTCGCCATCACGCTGCCGGAAATTCCGGTCCTGCCGATCCGGCGATTGAGTCCCTGGCGGAGGAGGATGAACTCCACCCAGCCGGCAATCCCAGCCGAAACAGTGAGGCCGGCCGCCCCCCACTTGGGGTCCAGGCCCAGACGGGTGGGTAGCGGAATGGCGAACAGATACCCCAGCCCGACCGTAAGAAGCACGCGGATTATGCCGAACCGAAGAGGAGTTCTGGTGTCCTGCAGAGCGTAGAAGGTAGAGGCGTAGAGCCGGCCCAGGGTCGACGCGAGCAGCCCGACGGCCGATCCGGCGAGAATGCCCCAGACATACACGGTCATGCTCCGGGTAAACTGGCCCGATTGATATAGTGCCCCGGTGATCACGTCGCCCAGGAACAGGAACGCCACCGCCGAGGGCACCACAAAGAATGCGATCTGTTTAAGCCCGCGTTCCAGCCGAGTCCGCAGCTGAGCGGCGAGCTCACTTTCTTCGCCGGTTTCTCGAGACATCGCCGGCAGCTCCGCTGCCGAGACCGACATCCCGAAGAGGCTCACCGGAAGGGTGTAGAGCACCTGCGCATAGGAGAGCGCCGCAACCGCTCCAGTAGGAAGCAGGCTGGCCAACACGGTGTCCACGTAGGCGCTGATCTGGACCACGCCGCGGCCAATAAATACCGGAACGAAGTTTCGGATCACCGTGCGAACCGCAGCGGATCGTCGCTGCAGCGTCAGGGTAAGCCCGCCGAGGGCCCTCAGAACGGGTGGTAGCTGAACGCCGAATTGGAGGGCACTCCCCAGCACAGATCCCCAGGCGGCGTACTCCGCCAGATCATAGCCATGCACCGAGCGACCGAAGGCAATCAACGTGACGATGATCGCGATGTTCCAAAGGACGGGAGCAGTGTACGACAGAAAGAAACGGCGATGGCTGTTCAGCACCCCGAGACACCAGGCCGACAGAACCAGCAGACCCGCGCCGGGAAACAGGATTCGTACCAGCCGGATGGTGATCTCTCGCTTCTGACCGGAGAACCCTGGGGCAATCAGCGCGATCAGTGCCGGGGTGGCCAGCACCCCCAGCAGTACCAAAACCGCCGAGGCCAATGCGAGCAGCGTGAACACGGCACCGGCCAGTCGGCGGGCTTCCTCTTCCTCTTCCCGGCCGAGCAGCCGGGCATAAACCGGAATGAAAGAGGCGGAGAGTACCCCTTCTCCAAACAAGTTCTGCAAAAAGTTGGGAATCCTGAACGCCGCGTTGAAGGCATCGGCGGCGTCCGAGGTGCCGAAGAAGTGGGCGAAGACCCGGTTGCGAACCAGGCCCAGGATGCGGCTCAGCAGGATTCCGGCGGCCACCATCGCCGCAGGACGCGCCCGCTTGGCTGTCAGGGTCGTGGCTGGGGAGGAAGGGTTGGGCGGCGCTGCGCAGGGTCCTCCAACAGGCGCTGCAGGAATGCGTTCTCATCCTGCAGAGTTTGGACGCTGCGCGCCAGATCATCGAGCTCGGCCTCCATCAGCTCCACCTTCTTGGCCAGATCCGAGAGAGCCGGGGGAGTCTGCTGAGGTCCTTCCAGTCGGCGAGCCAGTGCCCGTCCTATGGGAGAGTCCACCACGATGCCCATAATGGGGATGAGAAGTGCCACCAGGAGAATCAACGCAATGACCGACATGGGTCGAGTCTACGACGGGTGCAGGGCCCCTTCAAGGGCCGTGGCATACCACGCTTCGATGCTCTCGCTCAACTCCTCCATCAAAGTCGGACCATACCGCGCCAGGAACGACGCTACGGTAAGGAGCCGTTCCTGCGGTTGCCCTTCCGGAAGCACGAGCGCGCGAGCCCTGGTCAGTTGTCCCAGCTCGACTTCCTGTCGGCGCTTCAAATGCTGCATCACCTTCTTCTCGACATCCTTGAGGGCAGCAAGCGCCTGATTCTTGGTTCCCTGCACCGATTTGGTCAGCGTGGGATCGATCTCGGCCGCTCCCCGAGCCAGTTTGTCATAGCCTGAGAGCAACTCCTCCTGAAGTGACTGGAGTGTGCGGCTGACGGCGTCGGGCAGCTGAGAGCGCACCAGTCGCGCCTCGAGGGAGCCGGGAGGCTCCAGCAGCTCGAAGAGGTCGATGCCGAACTTCTCCAGAATCCGTTCTACTTTCGGCTCGACGATCACTCCGGACCAGCGGGGAAGAACCGTCTGCCGGGGCACCCGCATCCGCTCGTAGATCGGAAGAGTGAGGGCAAGGTACTTGAGCTCCCCGGGACCACCGAGGTAGGCCACCGTCGGCAGCAGGGCGCTCTCCACAATCGGTCGGAGCAGCACATTGGGCGACAGCCGCTCCGGCTCGGCAGCGGCGATCCGCTGCAGGGCCTCGAGATCATACCGCTGTCGGCCCCGCCGGGTGATATAGCTGCCATCGTCCAGCAGCAGCCGGTCCCTCCCCATCGGCCCCTCCAGCATGACCAGCGTGGCGCCCTCTCCGACCGGCACTCCCGGGTCCATTCCCACGGTGATCAGCTCATCCTTGCGATGCTCCAGATCGGCGTCCAGTTCCCGGGTGAGTCCCAATGCCCGGATGAGGTGGCGCGCCGCCGCCCGTTTTACCGCAGGATGAGTGCTGTCGAGACACACGATGCCGGCTGGCGCAAGCAGTTCGGCCAATGCGCCGGCAAAGCCGGCAGCAAGGCTGACCTCGGGCCGGTAATGCCGGCGCAGCCATTCGATGGTCCAGGTGCGAAATTCGGATGCGGGAAGATCGGCGGCAAAGGTATCCAGCAACTCCAAGATCGAGCTGCCCAGCTGCTCACGATAGAGCGGTGTCAGGGGCGCATCCGGTGCGCGGGGTGGAAGGGAGACGTTTCGCACTGTGCCTTCGGCGGTGATCCAGCTGGTGTGGCTCGCCTCGGCAAAGTCGTGGTCGTCTCCCGCCACCCAGAAAACCGGGACGACGGGCCGCTGCCACTGCCGCTCAAGGATTCGGGCCAGTCCGGCAGTCGAAAGAGCCTTGTAGATGGTATACAGCGGACCGGTGAACAATCCCGGTTGCTGGCCAGTGGTTACCACCATTGCACCAGGCTCACGCAGGCGAGCCAGTGCCGTATCGCGGGCGGGACTGGCCACGAAGGCCTCGGCTAGAGCCGGATCGAAGGCTCCTTCTCTGATGGAGGGAAACTCCGCAATCGAACGCAACGGCGTCGGTACCAGGCGCAAGGTCACGCGACCTGCCCCATGAGGATAGAGCGAGGTGATCCGGCCGTAAACGGCGCAGCGTCGTAGTCACCAAAGCGTTGCCGAATCCGCACGCCTGCGCTCTCCACCATGTCGGACATCTGGTCCGGCTCGAACAGCCGCACCCGCTCGAGATATTGCCGGCCGGCCGGAGCCTGAATCTGCTTGCACACGTACCGGCCATCGGCTGACACCGACCGAGTGACTCGAACGGTCTGTCCATCCAGCTCCAGGGTCTCCTGGGGCACCAGCTGACGCCGAACGGACGCGGGATTCAGAAAGTCGATCACGAACCAGCCCCCCGGTCGCAACGTGGAGATCATCTCATGCAAAGCAAGTGCGTGCTCGTCGTCACGCTCGAAATACCCGAAGCTGGTAAACAGATTGACCGTGAGGTCCATTGAAGCGGGGCGGACCGGGAGCCGGCGCATGTCCGCCCGGATGAGAGGCGCAGTGGTGATGTCCCGAGCGAGGCGCAGCAGCGTCGCCGACAGATCCAGCCCGAAACAACAGGCTCCTGCATGCACGAATGCCCGGGCATGTCGGCCCGCACCACAGGCTACATCCAGGACCCGCCACCCTGGGCGAAGGCCGACCGACCGGCCGATGAGGGCCACTGCACGGGCAGCCTCGGCTTCGTCACGATGCGGATACAACCGGAGATAGTCTTCACCGAACCACTCTTCGAACCATTCGGTCATGAGTCGGGTGCCGCCGAGTCGGGAGTCAGCAAGTGCCTCTAGACACCCTTATGGTACGGCTCTCCGCGGAGAATGGTATAGGCCCGGTAAAGCTGCTCGCACAGAATCACCCGGGCGAGCTCATGGGGAAACGTAAGCGGCCCCAGACTCCAACGGGCTGACGCCCGCGCGATCACCGAAGAATTGAGGCCGGAGGAGCCTCCTATCAGAAAGGCCAGCGGCCGGCCCTGCAGCAGCCAGCCTTCGAGCTGACGGGCAAGCTCCCGGCTGGACCATCCAACACCCTCCCGGGCCAGGGCAACAACCGTGGTGCGATCGGGAATCTTTACCTCCAGCCTGGCAGCCTCCTCCGCGCGTTGGACTGCGGTGTTGGGAGCTTGGCTGGCCTCGCGGACCTCCTGCTCTCGGACGTGAGTGTAGCGTCGTAGCCGGCGAATGTAGTCGTCAGCGGCCTGACGGTAGTACGGCCGCAGCTTGCCGACCGCTACGATCTCGATGTCCACGCCTTACCTCCCCGCCGCCCGTCAGCCCGGCTGCCCTGCCATCAGGCATACATCCCCCGGAGGCGGTGCACCGCGGCCACCCGCTCGATCGCCTGCATGTATGCCCCGATTCGCATGTTGATGCCGTGCCGGCCGGCCATGGAGGCGACTTCCTCGAAGGATTGCATCATGATCCGCTCGAGTCTCTGGTTCACGGTGTCCTCGTCCCAGAAGTATCCCCCCCGATCCTGGACCCATTCGAAGTAGCTGACGGTGACGCCTCCCGCGTTGGCCAGAATATCGGGGATGACGAACACGCCGTTCTCCTCCAGAATCTTGTCCGCGCCAGCGGTGGTGGGGCCGTTGGCTCCCTCACAAATGATCCGGGCCTTGATGTCAGCGGCGTTGTGGCTGGTGATCACGTTCTCCAGCGCGGCAGGCACCAGCACGTCGCAATCCAGGGTGAGCAGCTGTTCGTTGGTAATTTTTTCGGCCTCAGGGTAGCTGCTCAGAAAGCGGTGCTGCCTGACGTGCTGAATTACCTCGCGCACCCGCAGTCCATTGGGATTATAGATCCCGCCCGACTTGTCGCTGACCGCGATGATCTTCATGCCCTGCTGCTCCATCAGCGCCGCAGAGACTGAGCCCACATTGCCGAATCCCTGGACCGCGACCCTGGTGCCCTGCACCGGCATCCTGAGGCGATTGAGCGCCTGGCGGGTCACGATCATGCATCCGCGCCCCGTCGCCTCCCGTCGGCCGAGCGAGCCGCCCATCTCCACGGGCTTGCCGGTGACGACGGCGGTGACGGTGTGCCGCTTGTGCATGGAGTAGGTGTCCATGATCCAGGCCATTACCCGCTCGTTGGTGTTCATGTCGGGCGCGGGAACGTCGGAATCGGGGCCCAGAACTTCGATGATGGCGGAGGTATACCGGCGGGTGACTCGCTCCAGCTCGACGTTGGACATGCTGGCCGGATCACAGACCACCCCGCCCTTGGAGCCGCCGAAGGGGATGTTCACCACGGCGCATTTCCAGGTCATCCATGCGGCCAGCGCTTTCACTTCATCCAGTGTCACGTTCAGGTCGAATCGGATACCGCCTTTGGCCGGGCCGCGCGATGTGTTGTAGAGCACCCGATAGCCGGTATAGACATCCACATCGCCGTTGTCCCGCAGGATCGGTACGGAGACGATCACCTGTTTCTCCGGGCTGCGGAGCACCTTGTATAAACCCGGGTCCAGGCTCAGCCGTTGAGCCGCGTAATCGAAGCGTGACATCATCGCCTCGAAGGGATTTTCCTCGGCCAGAAACTTGTCTTTATCGGGACGGATGAGGTCTTGATTGGGACGGCTGACGGTGGTCATATCGCTCCGGTACGCTCCGAAAGATGTTTACAGCCGCTCCACAGGGGTAACGACCGTATCCAGCGCAGCGGCGATGTCCTCGCCGCCTTCCTCCCACTCCAGATCCAGCATTGCCACCAGCGGCTCCGGTACCGAGCTGGGCCACCGGTTCCGCAGCTTCACAGCATCCTTCTGGGTGATCACCACATGATCGGCCCGCCGGGCCGCATGGGCGAGCCAGGCCACGTCTTCATCGCGGTAGTCATGATGATCCTTCCAGGTGGCCACCTGCACCGCTGCTCCGGTTGCCTTGGTTTGCGCCACAAAGGCGTCCGGATCCGCTATGCCGGACGCCGCCACCACTCGTTTTCCAGCCAGGCTCGAGGCCGGGTGCCGAAGACCACTGACCATGCCCTCAACGTACTGCAGCCCCAGATGGGCGATCGCGACCGGCCCCTTGATCCTGGTCTGCAGATCGGCCGCGAGGGTGAGGGCCGCCTCCGCAGTAGCCCGCTTTCTGGTTACGACCACCGCATCGGCCCGCTCCAAGGCGGCGAGACCTTCTCGCCAGGGCCCCGCAGGCAGCGGCCAGCGAACAGCGCGGGTGGTCTCGGCGCTCACCACGGCGATGTTCAGGTCCCGATGCACGTCCAGCCGCTGATAGGCGTCGTCCAGCACCAGCACCTGAGCCCCCCGGGCGAGGGCCCGCTCCGCACCGGCCGCCCGGTCGGGATCCGCGACCACCTGCGCCTCAGGGACGGCATGCTGGTGCACCAGCACCTCGTCATTGCCGTACCCCCGCAGAAGGATGCCGGGGACCAGCCCTCGAGACACGTAGTACCGCGCCGTCCAGATTGCGATCGGCGTCTTGCCCGATCCACCCACGGTGAGATTCCCAATGGCCACGGAAGGCAGCGGCAGATCGTGCACCTGGAGCCAGCCCCGCCGGTAGGCGGACTCCCGCGCGGCCATGACACCACGCCACAGTCCAGCGGCCGGAAGCAGGGCCAGCCGTACCAGTCTGGCATCCGGTCTCCGGCTGGTCCAGAGCCAACGGACTACGCGATGGCTATCGCCTCTGCGCGCCATGCGTCGGTCCGGGAGAGCTGAGCGAGACTGGCAGAAGCGCGGGTGACACCTTCGGCAAACCCATCGTCTCCTTGATTCACTTCGAACGGGATTCCATAGGTGACCCGCACCCGGGCGAACGGCCGGGGAATCATGAACCGGTCCCAAGAATGTAACCGCCAAACCCGGTCCGACTCGGCGTGGACCGGAATAACAATGGCATTCCCCCGCTGCGCTGCTGCTATGACCCCGGGTTTGAGCTCCTGCCGCGGCCCCCGCGGCCCGTCGGGCGTGAAAGCGACCGACCGCCCGGCCCGGAGCTCTCGTACCGCTGCCAGCAAGGCTCGAGCGCCACCGCGGGTGCTCGAGCCATAGAGCGGCCGGTAGCCCAGTGAGGTGGCAAAGTCGGCCAGATACTGACCATCCCGCGCCTCACTGACCACGATGGCCACACCCTGCCCCCGGTGTTGCCAAAGCAGCGGGAGTAGCGCCTCGTGCCAGAGCAGATAGACGTGGGCTCGGCGGGCCTGATATATCTGCCGCCAGCGCTCCTCGTGACGCACCTCGATCCGCCAGGATGAGGCCAAGACCTTCATCGCAGGACCCGCCGTCAGGCGCGCTGCACGAGGCGAGAGTTTCAGTCGCACGGGGCGAGCAGCTCTCCGGCCATCGTAACAATCCGGTTCGACGCGCCGGCGTGACCGAGACGTTCCCGCACCAGGGCCAAACCTTCCCTCTGGTGCACTGTGCGAGGGTCGGCCCGGTCCAGCAGCGGCCGAAGCTGCGCGGCCAGCTCGTCGGCCGAAGCCCGATCCTGCAGAATCTCCGGCACGACCTCTCCATCCGCTACCAGATTGACCAGGCTCACCCACTTCACCGTTCGCAGCCGCTGAAAGACCTTCCAGCTGAGCTGATGAACCTTGTAAGCAACGACCATTGGTGTTCCCGCCAGCGCGGCCTCGAGCGTCGTGGTTCCCGACTTCACCAGCGCGGCATCGGCCGCGGCCAGCAGGGTTGCGGTGTCTTCTCGAACGATCTCGAGACCATCGGGATCGGGATAGACACCGTGCGCAGTCCCGGCTACGAGCACCCGGTCACAGCTTCCGTCCCTCAGCAGCTGGTAGGCCGCATCGCGAAACGGCTTCCAGAGTCTCCTGATCTCCTGGCTCCGACTCCCCGGGAAGATCGCCAGGGTCCGTCCCTCGGCTGGGATGCCCAACCGAGACCGAGCCTCCTGGCGGCTTGGCCCTGCGGGACGGTCGACCAAGGGGTGACCAACGTAATCGCTCCTGACTCCGAGGCCGTTGAAAAACCGCTGTTCGAACGGCAGCACAACCGCGAGGCGGTCCACTGCCGCCGCAAGCCGGCGGGCTCGTTCCGGTCGCCAGGCCCAGAGCTGAGGAGCGATGTAGTACAAAACCTTGGTACCCGCGCGATGGGCCGCTTCCGCCACCCGGAGATGGAAACCGGGATAGTCCACCAGAATGGCCAGATCGTAGCGCCCTACCCGGAAGTCGCCCTGCAGAGCGCGCAGCAGGCGATAATGGGCGCGGATCTTGGTGACAATCTCGACCACGCCAAACGCGGCGAGTCCTTCCATGGGATAGCGGATGGTGGCCCCGGCATCTTCCATCTGGGGTCCGCCCAGGGCCTCGATGGTCCCGCCGGGATAACGCTCCGCGAGGGCGCGAACCACGGGGGCTGCATGCAGGTCTCCGGACGGCTCACCGGCGGAGACGAAGATGCGAGGCGTGCCCCGCTGCAGCATCAATGGGTGGATACGGCCAGTGGCTGCGTGCGGACCGCATCGGCAACCCGCAGCGCCAGCGCCAGGGCTGCGCGACCCTCCTCCCCGCGAACCACGACCTCGCGCAGCCCCCGAACGGCGTGCACAAAGCTCTGCAGCTCCAGCGCCAGGGCATCGGCCTCGGGGGCCTCCAAGACAATGCGCTC
>DATKJJ010000186.1:0-6808 GCA_035543695.1 Gemmatimonadales bacterium
CAGCGCATTGCCCATGAGCTCCTGGCCGGAGACGCCGGAGGGAAAGCCGAGATAGTTCTCGATCCGCGAGCTGGTGCCGGCCTGTCCGCCGGCCGCCAGGGAGTCCACGGTCAGCACATCCAGTCCCTCCGACGCGGCGTAGACCGAGGCGGCCAGACCGGCGGGACCCGCCCCGACGATGACGAGGTCGTAGACATGCCCTGGCTCGAGCTCCACGGTGAGGCCGGCGCAGCTGGCGAACTGCTCATTGCTGGGGTTCCGGTGAGACCTACCCATCTGGCCAACCACGATCGGTGTCTCCGAGGGCGGCACGCCCATCTCCCGCAGCAGAACCTCCGCCTCCGGATCGGTTTCCACGTCCATGAAGCGGTAAGGAATCGCATTGCGCTGGGCGAAGTCGCGGAGCCGATGAGACTCGGGAGAAAAGCGGGAGCCGATGATCCTGACGCCCTCGAATCCGCTGGCCTGAATCAGCTCGCGCCGAAGCAGGAAGGCCTTGATGATGATGTCGCCCAGGTCGGGCAATTCGTCCACGGCCCGGCGCAGATTGGCGGGGGTCAGCTCCACCAGCCTGCCATCCTCGACGGCTCGCCCGGTGACCAGCGCCGGGCGCCCGTTAAACACGTCGATGTCCCCGGTAAACTGCCCCGGGTGATGCACCGTGATCTGGTGCGGCTCGCCCCGGGAGTGCTCGAGGATCTCGACGGCTCCGTCGATCACCACAAAGAAGGAGCGATTGCGTTCACCCTCGGTGAACAGGGTGTCGCCGGCGTGCACCTCACGCGGCTTGCCGCGAGCGGTGAGGGCGGCGATGTCGGCCCGGCTGAGAACGGGAAAGGCGACGTCGAGGTCGGCCATAAAAAGATTCCCTGAAGAAGTAGGCTTCAGGGAATCTAGAGGTAGAATGGGTTAAGCGCTCAGGGGTATGCGCCGCCGCCTCCGCCCCCACCACCACTGCCGCCACCGGTGGACCCACCATTGTCGCCGGACGAGCTGCTAACAGTGACGGTACCGCTCATCGCCAGGCCATGAATGGCGCAGTGGTAGTTGAACGTGCCGGCAGTAGGGAATGTCTTTTGAAACGTTCCCGAGCTCATGGCGCCTGAGTGACTGTCCGAGAAGGTGACGTCATGGACCACGCCACCGGAATTCCAGTTCCAGGTGACGGTGCCGTTCGGCGCCACAGTGATATTGGCCGGAGTGAAAGTCAGCCCCCCAGCTGGCGTTCCGACGGTCACGGTCGAGGATCCACCGCCGGTCGGCGCGGTGGGGCTATCGCTTCCCGAGCAGGCCAGGGCAGCAATTCCCGCCGCAGCAAGGATTAGACGCAGGTGTCTCATGGGATCTCCGATTGAGGAAGCCCGCTGGTTGGGCGGGCATACGTCGCTATTCGACCTACTCCTCTGCCTGCCGGAAAATTCCCGGTCGGAGCGGCTTGGCCGGACTAGCTCAACGCCAGTGTTTCCTGACGCTAGCCCAGACCTTGACCATGGTCTTGTAAGTGGATAGCTCCCTTGAAGGGATGTAGCGCTGTGAAGCTGGGGGCGCCAGGGACGTCAGTAAGGGACACCTATGGTACGCAAGCCGAAAGCTGAGTCGAGCAGAGGCCGGCGCGTCGTCGCCGGGGGATTTACCGTCACCGAGGGCATCCACCGGCACGGCGCCGAATTGCCCTGGCATGACCACCCGACGCCCACGATTTGCTTTGTGCTCAAGGGCACATTCACCGAGGCGTGGCGTGGTGGATCGATCGCCTGCACCAGCTCCACCCTGAAGATCACGCCTGCGGGCGAACGTCACTGGGACCGGTTCAATCGGGGCGACGTCCGCGGTCTCTTGATCGAAGCGGATCAGCGGCAGGTCGCCGCCATCCGGCCTCACTCGGCGGTGCTGGACGAGCGGGAGGCCTTCCAGGGCGGACCACTGTCGACCTATGGCTGGCGGGTATACCACGAGCTGCAGGTGATGGACTCGACCGCGCCGATTGCAATCGAAGGTCTACTGCTGGAGCTGGTGGCGGCAGCGTCGCGACTGAAGGTCCACCTTCACCACGGCCGGGGCTTGCCGCGATGGCTGCAGGAGGCGCGCGAGCGGATCCATGCCGAGCTGGGTAGCAGGCCGAGTTTGAGCGACCTGGCCGGCGCTGTAGGGGTCCATCCGGTGACTCTGGCGCGAGGGTTCCGCCAGACGTTCGGGTGCAGCGTCGGCGAGTATGTCCGCAACCTCCGGATCGAACGGGCAACGATGCAGCTGGCCGACACCGACCGGTCCCTGGCGGAGATTGCGCTAGGAGCGGGATTTTCCGATCAGAGCCACTTCTCCAACATGTTCCGGCAGCATACCGGGTTCTCGCCGTCGAAGTTCAGAGAGATTTCCCGGTCGGCTTAGCTTTTCCTACGACATTGCAGCGAAGCCGGCGCCCACCACCATAGCCACTCCCAATCCCATTTTGATGGCCACCGCGGCAGCCCGGCCGAGCACGGCACCCCAGCCGGCCCGGACCGACCCTTGGGCCCGGCGGGCCTTGGTGTACTCGAACACCGCCGCGCCAATGAAGGCACCGACGAACCCGCCGATGACGGAGCCGATAACCGGTAGGGGCACCCCCACCACGGCGCCGACCAGCCCTCCCACCAATGCGCCCCACCCCGCCCTGCTCGACCCCCCGTAGCGTTTGGCGAAGCGGAAGCCAACCCAGGACTCGAGCACCTCGCCCAGCAACGCCAGGGCAATCGCCAGGATGAGGAAGCCGGTACTCAGAGTTCGAAAGTTGGTGATCCACCCGTAGCCGATGATGCCGAACAGGATCACCCAGAGGCCGGGCAAGCCGAACGGAATCAGCAGCAGGCCGATGACGCTGGCGGCCGCCAGAAGCAGGGCGCCGGTGGAGTCAGTGAGCTCGAGAGACACCGGTTGTCTATCTCTTTCCCTCCACCGGGAGGCCACTCGGTACCCGACCCGGCACCACGCCGGTCAGGTTGCGGGCGGCCGGATCGGTCAGGGCCTTCATGAACTCGGTAACCTCATCCACCGTCTGGGGAGCGAACACCACGCCCTGGAGCAATGGATCCCGACTGTCCAGGATATCGGTCTTGTTGTTCAGCACACCCGGAATCTCCGGGTGAGAGGCGTCGAAATTCATCAGCTTGATGTCGGACTCGCTGTAGTGATCCACGAAATCGCGCAGACTGAAGAAGGCGCCGTCGTGGCCGTAGGGGGCGGTGAGCTCCACGTTCCGAAGCGGAGGGGTTCGGAAGGCGTACTTCTCGGCTGCGACATGAGACTCCCGGAAACGGCCGAAATCGTCGCTGCCGTCCTCACCGCCCTTGCCCGGGCCGAACTGGGCCACCGCGACGTTGTGGAACTTGTTATCGGTCAGGGCCGGGCCGTTGTGGCAGATGGAACAGCGGGCGCTCATGAAATCCTTGGCCCCCTGGAGCTGCACCTGGGTCAGGGCCTCATCGTTCCCCCCAAGAAACCGGTCCCAGGGCGAGTTGTTGAACGACAGCTTGTCTATGATAAAGCCCGCAATAGCGTTACTGGCGTGGGCAAAGGTCATTTGCTCGAAACGGGTGCCCGGGTACGCCTTTTCGAACATGTGGCGGTATTCCCGAACGGCGCCGAGCCGGATCATGATACCGGCCCAAATTTGCTGCTGCTGCTCGTCGGGAATGGCCGCCAGCTCATTGCCGCTGAAGGCGCGCATCTCTTCCCGGGATAGCACCGGGAACATGGGTTGCGCGGAGACGGCCCCGAACTCGAGCACCCTGGTCATTGCCGGTGTAAGAGCAGCGCCGGCCGGAGTGTGATAGTTCCCCGCCTGGTCCCGGCTCACCCGCCCATCCCAGAAGAGCTCGCTGATCGCAAAGAGGTTGAACACCGCGGGCGAATTGCGGGGGATCACCACGCCGTTGGTTCGAGCCGGACCCAAACCGCTCCCACCCTGACCCAGCGACAGACTCCGGCCGTCACCGGTCCCGAACGAGGGCAGGTGGCAGGTCATGCAGGCGATGTCGCGGTTGCCGCTCAGGATCTTGTCGAACGCCAGGGCCTGACCCAGCTGGACCAGCGCCGGACGGACCTGGGGTGGCTTGGCTAGCGCCGTAATACCTCGCCCTGCCGTAAGCAGCCGGACCTCCGCGGCCAGCGCGTGCACCTCTGATCGTGAGGCATCCGCGGAGAGCGGCTTTTCCGGAGCGGTTGATTCTTCGGTGCCGCAGCCGACCAGCACAGCCAGAGCCGCAGAGCCGGCCAGTCTGCCGACCCACGCCATACTACTCATAGGACTCACTCCGAGCACTTCTATTGTTGGTTGTGGGAACGTTCCTGGATTCTGCGATTCACTCCAGTATGCAGATTAACCCGAAACTCGGCAAGCTGATCAGCGGCTGGGCCCGGCATTCATCCGGTTGAGGATCTCGCCCAACTGGCGCATCTCCTCGCCGTAGCGGGCCCAGTCCAGGTCCCGCTGGGCCTGGATGGCCGCCTCGTAGTGCTGCTTGGCTTCGCGAAGGAGAGACACGAGCCGCGAGTCACGAGCCGGAGCTACCCCGGCCGTGGCGGTATCGGCGGCCGCCTCCGTTGGGCTCGCGACTCGCGGCTCGCGACTCGCGACCCCGCCGAACATCTCCGCCAGCCCTTCCTCCAGCGTCTCCCGCATCACCACCCGGTTCTGATACGCCACCACCACCCGCTTGAGCTCGGGGATCCGCCCACCCTCCGCCCGGAGGTAAATCGGCTGGACGTACATCAGCGCCTCCTCGATCGGGATCACCAGCAGGTCGCCCCGGATCACCTGGGAGCCCCGCTGGTCCCAAAGCGTCAGCTGCTGAGAGACCTCCGTGTTCTGGTTGATCCGGTTCACGATCTGCTGGGGTCCGAAGGCGAGACTCTGACGGGACAGCCGGTACACCCGAAGCCGGCCGTACTCGGCTCCGTCGTTCCGGGCCGCCATCCACGCCGCCAGGTTGTCCTTTCCCCGGGGGGTGAACGGGACCATGTAGATGTACTCCGCGTTCTTTTCCTCGGGGAGCCGCATCACGATGTGCCGCATGAACGGCACCTTGCCCTCTGCCTCCGAGGCCTCGGGGATTTGCCACTGGTCTTCCCGGTGGTAGAAGTCCACCGGATCGTCCATGTGATAGGTGGTATAGAGCCCGGCCTGGACCCGGTAGATCTGGTCGGGGTAGCGGATGTGCGCCCTGATATCCGCGGGCATCCGGTCAAGCGGAGTAAAGATGCCGGGAAAGACCCGGGACCAGGTCCGGATGATCGGATCGCCCGGCGCGCTCACGTAGGCCATCAGGGTGCCGTCGTAGGCGTCGACCACCAGTTTGATGCTGTTTCGCATGTAGCTGACGCCATTCCGAAGCCGCTCGGCATAGGGATACCGGGTGGTGCTGGTGTAGCCGTCCAGGATCCACTTGAGGGTGCCGTCGTTGGCCACCATCAGATAGGGATCGCGGTCGAAGCTGACGAAGGGGAGCGCCTTCCGGGCCCGCTGAACGATGTCCCGGTTGTAGAGCACCCGGGTGGAATCGGTGATGTCGCCGGAGAAGAGGATCTTGGAAGACCCGAACTGCGCCGCGAGCACCGCCCGACGGAGAAGGTTCCGGACTGGCACTCCACCCTTCCCGGCGTAGGCGGCGTACACGTTCTTCTCGCCCGAGGGGTGATCGAACTCGCGCTGCCGGGTATTCACAAAGACGTAGTCGTTGGCCAATTCGCCGTAGTACAGCTGGGGCCGGCTCACCTTGAGCGACGTGGTGGAGACCGGGGGCAGGTCTTTGACGAACAGAACCGGCAGTCCTTCGATGGTCACCTGATTGACCGAGCTCAGGATGAGCCCCATTCCGTGGATAAAGGTGAAATGCTCGTTGATGAAGGTCCGGGTCGGCAGCGACCGCACATTCAGCTCCCGGGGCGAGAGCAGGACCTGGCGATATTTCCCGTCGATCCAGTAGCGGTCGTCGTCCACCGAGACGAAGTCGTAGTACGTCCGGATCTCCTGCAGCTGGCCGAAGGTCTGCAGCAGCGGATCGCGGTCCCAGAGCCGCACATTGTCGATGGTGGGTGCGTTTGCCCGGATGTCCGCCATGGTGAGGTTGGTCTCACCCGTCAACTCGCGAGTCTCGACGCTATCCAGTCCCCAGGCCTGCCGGGTCGCCAGGATATGGGATCGCAGATAGGGTGTCTCCCGGGTGAGCTCGGTGGGAGAGACCAGAAACTTCTGTACGAAACTCGGTACCAGCCCGCGCCCGACAATCGCGGTGACCAGGTAGGCGCCGATCGCAAGCAAGGCGTAGCGCCCCAGCTCTCGTCGAACCGCGCCAATGATGACTGCCACCGCGCCAATGACGGACACGACCGAGAGAATTCTCAGAGCAGGAAGCGTGGCGTGGAGATCGGTGTAGCTGGCGCCCACCAGCGGACCGGTGGTGGAGTAGAGCAAATTCGAGGTATCCACCAGCCAGAGGCGGAGAGCCAGCAAGAGAAATTCGGCGCTCAGCAGAGCCGCGATGTGGGTTCCGGCTGAGGGCTCGATCCGAAGCCGGGGTGCCTTACCCGCCCCCGGGCCAATCAGGATATCGCCGCGAACCACATAGACCGGAACAATCACCAGCAGCGAGATCAGCGCGAGGGTCGACAGGAACCCCAAAGCAGCAGACAGAGCGGGGAGGGTGAAGACGTAAAAGCCTACGTCGCGGGAGAAGACCGGATCGCGAATACCGAAGGAGTTGCCGTAGACGAATTGGAGCACCAGGTCCCAGGCCGGGGTGGCACCAAACCCCGCGATCAGGGCGACCAC
>DATKJJ010000187.1:0-3371 GCA_035543695.1 Gemmatimonadales bacterium
GCCGGCTCAGCCGCCATGAACTACCTGGCCCTGAAAGCACACAACGACGCGGAAGACTCCTTCGGTGAGCTGGAATCCCGTTGCTTTGACGATTCCTCCCGGTGTGACCTCGGGCCCACCGGCACCTACACGGATCCCGAAATTGAAAGCTTCTATCAGACCTCCCTCCATTACGACCGGGTTGCGCGGGGTTGGCTGATCGGAGGCCAGACAGCGCTCGCCGGTGCGGCAGCCCTTTTCATCTGGGAGCTGACCCTACCCAAGGGCCCGCCGGAAAACATCCCCTTCGAGCCCGAGGTGCGCAGCCTGTACCGGGCTACCGGGCTGGGTGTGCGGGTGAAATTTTAGGGGTTCCAGTGCTTAGCCCACCCGGAACAATTCGACTGCCCGAGGATACCGCGACACTGCTCGCTCCCTGAGGCGCTGGTTCTCCCGCCGCTGCAGCCCAGCGTCCCCAGCAATCACCTGGGTGGCCAGCTCGCGTGCCTGGGTCAGCAGATCGGCATCGTCGGGGAGTCTCGCGTGCCGCAGCTCGAATCCCCCATGCTGACGGGCCCCGATCAGGTCGCCCATTCCGCGTTCTGCCAAGTCCAGCTCCGCGATCTTGAAGCCATCCAGCGTGGAAGCAAACCCCTGCAGCCGCTCGGGCGAGGGCCCGTCAACCAGGAGAATGCAATAGCTCTCCTCGGCGCCGCGGCCGATCCGCCCCCGCAGCTGGTGGAGCTGGGCCAGGCCGAACCGGTCGGGATGCTCGATGACCATCATGGTGGCATTGGGCACGTCGATTCCGACCTCGATGACGGTGGTTGCCACCAGAACGTGCACCTCGCCACTCCGGAAGCGGCGCATCACCCCGTCACGGTCTTCGGCCTTCATCCTGCCATGAACCAGGTCGACTTGCAGGTCGGGCCAGCGGGCAGCCAGAGTCTGGACCATGGTGGTTGCAGCGCGGAGATCGGCGCGCTCGGACTCCTCGATCACCGGCAACACCACGTACGCCTGTCGTCCCTTCAGGCACTCGGCCCGGACAAAATCGAATACCCGCTCGCGTTGATTGCGGTGACGCAGGGCGGTTCGAACCAGTCCTCGTCCAGGCGGCCGTTCTCGCAGGGTGGATACGTCGAGATCGCCATAAAGCGTCAGGGCGAGCGAGCGCGGAATCGGCGTTGCGGTGAGCAGCAGCACGTCCGGGGCAGCACCCTTCCCGATGAGCGCGGCCCGCTGTTCCACGCCAAACCGGTGCTGCTCGTCGATGACCACCAGCCCCAGCCGCTTGAACGTTACCCCTTCCTGCAGCAATGCATGGGTGCCCACCGCAAGCCGAGCCTGGCCCGTGGCGAGACGTTTGCGCACTGCAGCCTTCTCCGCCGGCGTCTGACGGCCGAGCAGTAGCTCCGGTCGGAGTTGCAGAGCCTCCAGCAGTTTCTCCAGAGTAGCGCCGTGCTGCTCCACCAGCAGCTCGGTAGGTGCCATCAACGCCGCCTGGAAGTCGTTCTCCAAGGCCAGCAGCATCGCAAAGAGCGCGACCACGGTCTTTCCCGTTCCCACATCGCCCATGAGTAGGCGGTGCATGCGGTCGGGTGAGGTCATGTCACCGGTAATCTCGCGCAGGGCTCGTTGCTGGTCGCCGGTCAGCTCCCAGGGCAGGCTCTCGCGCAACCGGGTCGTCAGGTCCCGTTTGAGGGTGAATGCCACGCCGCTTCGGTGGCGCTTGGCGACCACGCGTGCGCGAATGAGCATCAACTGCAGATCGAAGAGCTCGTCGAAGGCCAGGCGCCGCCGCCCGCGCTCAGCCTCCTCCAAAGTGCGAGGACGGTGCACCGCCTGAAGCGCCTCCGGCAGCGAGGGCAACCGAAGACTCGCAGGCAGTGCTGCCGGCAGTACGTCTTCTGCCAGCGGGATCAGCGCGTCGAGGTGCCGGTCGATCAGGGAGCGAATGACTTTGTGACTCAGCCCTTCCGTCGCCGGATAAACCGGCAGCACTTTGCCGCTGAACAGCGGGTCTCCATCGGTTTCGAGGTCGGCGAGAATGACAAACTCGCGGGGTGCCATCTGGCGGCCGTGATAGAAGCGCACCGGTCCGGATACCAGAAGCGTCTGTCCCACGACGATCGTGCGATCGAGAAATGGCTGGCCGGGCCACACGCACTCGAGCAATCCGCTCTCGTCGCGGAGAACCGCATGAAAGATTCGGAGGCCACGACGGGTGGGGAGAACGCCTTTGGTGACCACCCGGCCCATACAGGCAACTTCCTGCCCGACCTCTGCCCGGGCCAGCGGAGTCAGGGTTGACGCGTCGATGTAGCGATGGGGGAGATGCCAGAGAAGATCGCGAGCGGTACGAATGCCCAGCCGGCCGAGGCTCTCGGCGCGCCTTTCCCCAATTCCCTTGAGAAACTGAACTGGGGTGTCCAGCCGGACGGCGCCGGCGGTCCTGCTGGGCATGATGCTACGAGGCCGGGACCGGGGCCTCAGCCAGGAGGTTCTCGGCAAACCGCTCTGGATCGAACGGCTCCAGATCCTCGACCGACTCGCCGAGGCCGATGAACCGAATCGGCAAATCCAGCTCCCGGCGCAGCGCTGCGACGGCGCCGCCCCGGGCGCTGCCGTCCAGCTTGGTAACGATAAGGCCGGTTGGTGACACGGCCTCGGCAAAGAGCCTGCCCTGCTGCACCGCATTTTGACCCACGGTTCCGTCGAGCACCAGGAGAGTCTCGTGAGGCGCGCCAGGCAGCCGCCGGCCTACTACCCGGGTGATCTTGCGGAGCTCGTCCATGAGACCCTCCTGGGTGTGCAGCCGGCCCGCGGTATCAACGATGACGGTGTCCAGACCCCGGGAGCTTGCGGCGTCGATGGCATCGAACGCGACCGAAGCTGGGTCTCCCCCGGGCGCGCCAGCCACACAGGGCAGGCCCAAACGGTTGGCCCAGATCTGCAACTGCGCCACCGCACCAGCCCGGTAAGTGTCTGCAGCGGCAAGCAGGACCTTGCGACCTTCCTGCTGAAGCTTCCAGGCCAGCTTGGCGGCAGTGGTTGTCTTTCCGGTTCCATTGACTCCGACAAGAAGAATGACCGTGGGGCCAGCACTGGCTATGGCAACGTTTCCCGGAGCCTCAGCGCCGCGCAGCATGTCGGCCAGTCGCTGCTGCAGGGATCGCTTCAGGTCGGCTTCGGTCTTGAGCTTTCCGCGCCGGACCTCGTCCTCTAACGCTTCCGTCAACTCCACCGTGGCCGTTACACCGAAGTCGGCCTCAATCAGAACCCGCTCCATGTTCTCCAGATCATCGGCATTGAGTCCGCGCATGAGCGCGCCGACATCGGTAAGCGCAATGCGCTTGATCCGGGACCAGACGCTTGGTTTTTCCGAGCTT
>DATKJJ010000188.1:0-2944 GCA_035543695.1 Gemmatimonadales bacterium
GCCGAGACCTCCGGCGCCTGGCAGAGGATGCACACGATACTCGTGGCGCCCAGCGTGATAGCCTGCTTGAGCGGCGCAATGTCCCTGAGCCCGCCGTCGTAATACGGCACCCCGCGAATGCTTCGGAGCGGCATGCTGACCGGCTCCGCGGTACTGGCCAGCACCGCGGCGGTGAAATCGGGTGAGTCGGGAGCGGTGTAGACCAGCGCCCCGGAGTAGAGATCCACCGCGCCGACCCGCACCTGAATCCCACCCTGCCGGGGGAAGTGTGGCGCCAGAACCCTGCCGACCACCTCAGCCAGGGGCTTGGTGTCCACCACCCCGTCCCACCGTTTGGTGAGCACTCGATAGACGAGATCGTACCAGGGGCGTTTCTTCACGAACTTGGCCGGCTCGGTCACCTCCGTTTCCCAGAACTGGCTGAGGCGCGCGCCGGCCTGATCCGAGTCCTGATGCACCGCGAGGAAGGCGGCGTTGAGCGCACCAACGCTGATACCGGTCACGATGTCGGGCCGATAGCCGCTCTCGAACACAGCCTGAATCGCACCGGCCTGATAGGCGCCTTTGATACCTCCCCCGGACAACACCAACGCCAGCATGAGGAGCTCCTCTGATTTACCTGGGCCTTGGAAGCATAAGCGGTCGAGGCGGTACGGTGGTACGGCGGTCATGGAGAACAAAGCAATCGCGACCGAGACGGAAGGTCCTCGGTCGCGATGGTTGCCTAAATTTGCTGCGAAAGATTACGCGGCGGGAGCTCCCACAGGGAAGCTGACCGGCAAATCATCGGATACCGCGGATTCGGCCGCCGCATCCAGACAGTGGGGATGGCCGAAGCCGCTCGCACTGACTCCGCTGCCATCGATGTCGTAGATGATGTTATCGGTGCCGCTGGGTGCGACCCCGGCAGGAACGTTGTCCAGATTGAGATAGAATCGAGTCTTCCACCCGATGTTGTGGTCGGCACAGGATGTGTCACCACTCACTCCCACGGCCCCGACCAGATTGCCGGCGGTGTCGTAGAGCGGGAACCCGCCGCCGAACACGTTGGTCCCGCCGATGCGCTTGCCCACCATGAAATCATCCGGGGTGCCATAGTTCGCGATGTTGCCGCCATAGGCCACATCTTCATTGATCGGGTTTGCCTCCTGCAGTCCGAAGAGACTTCCACCGGGCTGGGTCGCGGTATACAGGTTGGCGGTAGAGAGCGCCAGACCGCCGAAGCCGAGGTAGGCGGCATCCAGACTGAAATTCATGGCGGTGTTGGCCTTCTGGGCCGAGATGATCCGGCTCCCCTGCCACTGGTCGCCTTCTCCGGTTCCGCTGTAGACCACGGCGACGACGACGCCTGCGGTGTCCACCACCGTCGCCCACATGTTCAGATTGAGCCCGGCGTTTCCATCGGGCACTGCATCCGCGCTCACCCCGACCGCCTGCATGAGCGCGGCCTTCAGCTGATCGTGGGTAACTACCGCTACGGGAGTGAAGCTGGGAGGTCCGGTGATGGTGTTGTCATCACCACACCCGCTGATTCCCCACACCAATCCCATCGCACACACTGCGGACCCCAGCCGTATCCGTGGGCTCATCCGGACCTCCAATCGTTTTGAGG
The DNA here is from genome assembly GCA_035543695.1 of Gemmatimonadales bacterium. Lineage (GTDB taxonomy): Bacteria > Gemmatimonadota > Gemmatimonadetes > Gemmatimonadales > GWC2-71-9 > CAVVWJ01. The sequence continues at coordinate 1,613 of DATKJJ010000188.1, forward strand.
AGTGAGGAAGACAATGAACGGGCTCTGACCGGCCCACGCCCAGTACAGGGGCAACTCATGATAGGCTGCGGTCGGGGCAGGGCGAGAATATGGAGGCCGGAACGGCAGGGCGCAAACGAGGCAGGGAAGCCGACATGGGGCTTAGTCGGAAGACTGGCTCGGCAGTGCCCCCCGACGCGATGCTCGCGGCGAACGCGATCGCGGCGAGGAGCCTGGGTCTCGCCGAGAGCTGACTAACTCGGCCGGAGCTTCATGTTTGCCGGGTTCTGATAGACCATCAAATGCGCGTACGGCGTCCCGGCGAACATGATGTAGGTGCCGACCCCATTTGGATTGGGGTGGGTCGGCAGGCCGCTGCTCTCATGGTCGAACGGAGCCAGCAGCATCCAGTGAGGCGGCTCCTTGGCCATCGTGGCGCCATTGCCCGGCTCCATCACGATGTCACCCGATTTCGACTCCCAGTGGCGGCCCCCCTGCATCATGTAGGCGATACCTGGCTTGTCGCTCTTGGGCTTGTCCTGATGGGTGAAGGCCGAGACCAGGAAGTCCCAGCCCGCCTGGTCGGCGCAGACCGGCGAGTTGCCGCCGTCGTCTATTGTCCCGCAGGTGAAGCCATTCTTGCCCTCGCGGAGCGAGGTGACACTGCCGTCTTTCTCGATTCGGGCGATCGCGGCGTCGGCCGAGATGGATTGCGGCGCGCCGGACATGGCTCGCTGGATGTAGGCTTTGTCCGACTCGGCGGCTTGGGAATGAAGGGCGGCGGGCAGGAGGAGCATCCACGCAGCCACGCCCAGGACAGGGGCAACTTTCATGACGGGCTCCGGTTGGGGTGAGAAGGCCAGAATATGGAGAGCGGTACCGGAGGGCGCAAACGGGGGAAGACCGGCATGCTGATGGTCCCGTGCTCCACCCCGGCATCGCTAGAATGTCGGCCTCGATGCGCATCTCGCCGGAGGTGAAAGAACTGCGAATGGTGGGGAGCGGTAATTGATGCGGGTGAGCCTATTTGAGGCTGAGCACCATCCCGGCGAGGGCCAGCAGGGTGGTTACCCAGAAGCCGAACATCCAGCGGATCAGGTCGGTCCTGAGCTGCTGAAGCTCGAGCCTTACATGCTGTAACTCGGTGCGAAATTCCAAGCGCAGCTCAGTAACCCGCTGCTCCAGCTTGGCGTCGAAGCGAGCGAAGTTAAGCTCGTTCAGCTCGCGTAGCTCGGACCTGTAAGTCGCATCCACAGCGTTGAACCAGTCCACCAGTTCGTTGGCAACGTCCTCGCCAAGCACATCGTAGAACCGCTTGGATAACTTGGCTGTGACCGGCACCGAGGCTCCTTG
>DATKJJ010000189.1:0-2659 GCA_035543695.1 Gemmatimonadales bacterium
AGCGGCAGAGCCGATCGGAGTGGCCTGGACGTGAAGCCCAGGCCAAGACACGCAATCCACACCACGATGAAATGGGGTTTGAGGGCAAGTCCCAGCCCCGCGAAGACGCCTATGACAATGCGTAGGGCAGAATGATTCGCCCCCGCCGGAAGCATGGAGGCGATGAGGAAGAAGTAGGGCAGCACGGCGGCAAGCGCCAGGTGTTCCCGCTCCGCGAAATGCGTGCGGGTCCATGCCAGCAGCACCAGCGCCTGCACCAGCAGGACGAAGTCCCGAGCCTGTTTTCCCGGGAGTGTCCTCTGCAAAGCCAGGGCTGACAGAAGCAGAGACAGTGCCACCCATGCCAAAACGAAAAGACGAAGAGTTGTGACAGGGCTTGATCCCACTGCGCGCGCCAGCGCAACCGCCGGGACCTGAAGCCAGACGATGAGCGGAGGATTGATCTCGATCAGATCGATATAGAGCCGGTCACCCTGGAACACTCGGCGCGCGACATACAGCAACCAGGCTGAATCGCTGTTCAAGGGCCGTCGAAATTCCGCCACAAGGAGAGCCGCGAGCAGGAGGCTCCCGGCAGCGACCAGCGCTCCCCGGTTCATTGGCCAGCGCAATCGAGCTCTCTCCGGTGATGGATGTGCTCTTACCTTGGGACCGGAGGAAAGCGGATGCGGTAGAGCACCGCGTCCGCGGCAGCCTCGGTGTGCACGATCGCTCCTCCAGCGTCTCGGACGGCGTTCAGCAAGATGGTCCGCTCGTCGAGTGGACCATGGGCGTAATCCGACAGGACAATCCAGATGTATGGCCGTGCTGCCGACCGAATGCGCCAGGCTTCGCTTTCTGCCCATCCTGGATCGGGGCGGGGCGGGCTGTAGCCTACACCGACTCTTCCCTGCGCTCCAGTCGAGGTGCCGAACAGCTCCGTACGGCCGTTGCTGGTATACGCCAGGGTCGCTCCTTCACCCAGCGGGCGCGGCCCCCGCGTGGGCCCGTTGACAAAGCCCAGTCCCGTCGGCCCGGCAACCGTTGCCACCCAGCGAAGGCGTGCCGTATCCGGAGCACTCCAATTGGTGGTATGGAAAACCCACGCGGGGACTGCCCGCGGAAAAATGTAGACCGGGTCCTTGCCCGCAGACTTCAGATATTCCTCTGCGAGGGGCCGGACCTCCACACCCCGGAACCCCCAGTCTTTTGGTGGGGCGAGGGCCAGCGTGGCGGCGAGCAAGAGCGACGGATACACCAGGGCAAGCAAGAGCCAGCGCGCCCGTATTCTGGGCCACGCCCGCTCGGCGGCTTTCGCCAGAACGACGGCTCCGGTGGCAACCAGGATCGCCAGCAGCGGGGCTGAGAAGAGCACTAGTCTGGTAGCGATGGGATACTTGCCCACGGCGGACGCACTGAACGCAGCCAGGATCGGCACGGTCAACAGTATCGAGTACTCGGGGCCCTTGCGACGAACCAGGTGAATCGACCCGATCGCGCCGAGCAGGAGGAGCAGCGGCGACGTATCCAGCAGGCCGCGCCAGCAGGTCAGGGTGCAAGATAGGTCGCCCAGACTGCGCCAGAGACGCGGAAAGAAGCGCGGTGATCCGGGGGTAATGAACGCCTCCGCCCAGAAGGCTCTCATGTAAGGCGCTTCAGCATTGGGGGCATACCAGCTCACATAGGCTGCGGCGAAGATCCCGGCCCACAACACCCCCAGCAGGCTCAGCCAGAGGATGAGGCGCCAGCGCCTCCTGCGGAGGGCGACAACACTCAGTGCCAGGATGATCGCACCGCATACCAGGAGAGCTGGAGCCGAGAGTAATACGGCAAAGATGCCTCCCGTCACCAGGGCCAACCACAGTCGCCGATCGTCCAGCCGGTCGATCAGGCGAATTGTCAGCCAGATCAGTCCCGCGGCGACCAAACTGTCGAGAATGTAAGGCTTGATCTCTACCGAGTACCGGATCAGCGGGAAGGATGCGGCTGCCAATGCCAAGGCAACCACGGCACCAACCGGCCCTAGCAGGTCACGAGCAAGGCGAAACAGCACCCAGAGCAGGGCAATCCCCGCGACCAGCGTTGGAATCCGGAGGGTGTAGGCCGACACACCAAATGCATACGTGATCCACCGTTCGGCCCAAAGAAAGGGAATGGTTGCCACCTGGCCGTAGTCCAGAGGCCGGAGGAGACCTCTCAATGTGCGTGTGCCGATGCTCAGCGCGAGCATGGCCTCGTCGCCGCTCAACGAGGCGTTCTGCAGAAACCCGACGATGCGAACTACGGCGCCGAAAAGAAGTAGTCCGGTTGCCGCGAGCTGGATCTTGCGACCAACCGACACCTCTGCGGTCAAGGGCCGACCAGGGGCTCCGGGGTGGACGGTGCTCTGCTGGTGTGCGCCATGGGCATTGAAGGTGGGAAGAGATTGAAGCGGATGATGTGCCACACGGCGGCAGCGCCGTCCTTCCAGTTGATCTTCTTCCCTTGGGCATAGGTTCGCCCGGAGTAGGAAATGCCGATCTCCCACACCCGGGCACGCGCCTGGGCCAGGCGCGCCGTGATCTCAGGCTCGAAACCAAACCGGTTGCTGGTAAGGATGAGCGACTTCAAGAGCGGGGCGCTCACCATTTTATAGCCGGTCTCCATATCGCTGAGGTTCAGGTTGGAGAATATGTTGGAG
>DATKJJ010000190.1:0-7309 GCA_035543695.1 Gemmatimonadales bacterium
GAGGTCTGAAACAGTAGACCCGGTGATTTCTTGCGCTCGTTCGAGTAGGCGAGGCGTCTCAGTTGTGGCTTGGGTCCGAAGTTGAGTAGAAGTCCGATCTCCAGCACACTTGCTCTGAGATAATTCAGGAGCTGTGCTTCATGAACCGGTTCCAGGACCCTGACGCCTTTGATCTCCACGATTATCAAACCATTGACAATCAAGTCCGCTCTGAAATCGCCGACGATTTGGCCGCGGAACCGAGCGCTAAGGCGAAACTCCTTGTACACCTCTAGCCCTAACGTTCGCAGCGCAATAGACATGGCTTCACGATAAACCGACTCCAGGAAGCCATAACCCAACTCATTGTATACCTCGAAGAACACACCGATAATGGCCCTGGTGAGTTCATCATGGGCATATCTGTGTTCATCTTGCGTTCATCTGCGGATCCGCCTCTAAGGGCATCAATCTCTCCCTTCTAACGAAGTTCGCCGTATCCGTTAACTTTTTAGGGTGACCTTCCAGCGCAAACTCCTGCTTGGATTTGCACTCATGGCGCTGCCGGCGCTCGCGGTCGGGGCCAGCGCCATTCGGAGCAATCTGCTGGAGCGGCGGGCTTTGCAGGCGCTGGGTGAGAGCATGTCTCGCACCCGGACCTATGCCGAGCTGGAAACCGCCATGTTCGACCAGAGCGAGGTCATCTGGCGGTATCTGAGTGGCCTGGATCCCACCGCACGCAAAGAATTCCGGCTCACGGGGCAGGTGGTGGACTACTGGCAGCAACGCTGGGCCGCCGAGCTGCGTCCGGAGGAAATGGGCCTGGCCGAGAGCGTCCGCGGCATTCAGCAGCAGATCCAAACGGCGGCGGACAGCATCTTCCGGCTCTACGATTCCGGACAGCGGCAGGCTGCGTTCAATACCGCCCAGCATGAGCTGAAAGGACGCCTGCTGCCCGCACTCACTCAGCTGAACCGGGAGATCTATCGGCAGGCGCGCGAGTCCAGCGTGCGGGGAGCCTATGCCCGGCTGGAAGAAATCCTCGCCGGACAGAAACGGATCCTGCTGTTGACCTTGATTCTGTCTCTGATTGGCGGTCTGCTGGCCTCCTGGCTGATCTCCCGCAGCCTGGCCCGGCCGCTGCGAGAGCTGACCGGGGCGATGGCAACCGTCGGCGCGGGCCGGCTGGATCATCCGGTCACCGCCAGCTCTCGCGACGAAGTTGGAGAGCTGGCGCATGCCTTCGGCGACATGACCGACAAGCTGCGTCAGTCAAGGAGCGACCTGCTGCGGCTCAATACCGAGCTGGAGACAAAGATCTCCCAACTGGAGCAGACCCAGGCCCAGCTGGTCCAATCGGAGAAGCTGGCTTCCATCGGGGAGATGTCGGCGGCGGTGGCCCACGGCCTCCGCAATCCACTGGCCAGCCTCAGAGCCGCCGCTCAGCTGGTTCGCCGCCACCCCGATGCACCCTCTGCCTCGGAACATCTCACCGCAATCATCGACGAGGTGGATCGCCTCGACCGGCGGATCAGCCATCTGCTGAGCTTCTCCCGACCGGCTCCATATCGCCCGCTTCAGGAGAATGTTCCTCACCTGATCGAAGGCCTGCTACCAGCCTTTGCCGAGTCGCTGCGCGAGCGCGGGGTGGAGCTGGCGCTGGATCTCCCGCCCCTGCTGCCTCAGGTCCGGGTCGACCCGATGCAGTTGGAGCAGGCTCTGCTGGAAGTGGTCTCCAACGCCCTCGATGCCATGCCCAGCGGAGGAACCCTGCGAATCTCGGCTAGGGGGGCGGCGAATAACGGCAGCCAGCCCTCCGAGGTCACAATTGAAATCGCCGATACCGGACCCGGAATCCCGGACCAGGTCATGCCTTCGGTCTGCGAGCCTTTCTTTACCACCCGCCAGGACGGAACCGGACTGGGTCTCGCTATCGCCAAGCGTTACATCGAGCAAAACGGGGGGCGGTTGGAGATCCTGAGCCGGCCGGGCGGCACCACTGTCCGGGTACGGCTCCCGGCCGCGGTAAGGGATGAGGCGATCGTATGACGACCAGCGGCGGAACCGTGCTGATCGTGGACGACGAGCGTACCCTGGCCCGCGCGGTCAAGGCCTTCCTCGCCGAAGCCGGCTATGAGGCGGAGGTGGCCGACGATGGGGAACGTGCGCTGGCCCTGGTACAGACGCTCCGGCCAGACGTGGTCTTCACCGACGTGCGGCTGCCCGGGATGAGCGGCATCGACCTCCTTCGCCGGATCCGCGAGTTCGATCCCGCCATTCCAGTGATCATCATGACCGCGTATGGCACCATCGAAGGCGCCGTTGAAGCGGTGAAGCTCGGCGCCTTCGACTACATGAAGAAGCCGGTCGACCTCGAAGAGCTGAAGCTCCTGGCCGATCGGGCCCGGGAGAACGCCATGCTCCGGCAGGAGCTGTCCTACTATCGCCGGCGGGCCGCCAACGAGGTTCCTCTCACCGGACTGCTGGGGCAGTCACCGGCCATCCTCGCCGTGATGGATCAGGTCCGCCAGGTGGCCGAGCTCGATGAGACCCCACCGGTCCTGATCACCGGTGAGACCGGAACCGGCAAGGGCCTGGTGGCCCGCTCCCTTCACCAGCTGAGCCGCCGGTCCGGCAAGCCCTTCATAGACGTGAACTGCACGGCGCTCCCCGCCAACCTCATGGAGGCGGAGCTGTTTGGGCACGAACGCGGCGCTTTCACCGATGCCAAGGAATCCAAGCTGGGGCTGTTCGAGGCGGCGGAGGGAGGATTCATCTTCCTGGACGAAGTGGGAGATCTCGAGCTGTCACTGCAGGGCAAGCTCCTCCGAGCGATCGAGGAGCGAATGGTGCGCCGGGTGGGCGGGATCCGGGACCGGCGGATCGATGTGCGGATCCTGGCCGCCACCAACCGGAACCTCGAGCGCCAGGTGCAGCAGAATCTGTTTCGGGGAGACCTCTATTTCCGGCTGGCGGTGATTCTGCTCCACCTGCCGCCGCTCCGGGAGCGGGGAGCGGACATCGCCCTTCTGGCCGAACATTTCCTGCGCCGTTTCAGCAGCAAATACGGGAAAGGAACCCGGCGGATCGACGATCGAGCTCGCCAGGCCTTGATGGACTACCCCTGGCCGGGGAATGTGCGCGAGCTCAGTCACGTCATCGAACGGGCGGTGCTCTGGAGCCGAAATCACACGCTGACCGTGGACGACCTGTCGCTGGCCGCTCCGGTCCAGACCAGCGGCAGCTCGGATGGAACGAGCGTGGTCCCCGCGCAGGAAACCCCTGGTCCCGCCGCCGAGCCGGTTGGCAGCGACCTCACCCAGTGGGAGCGGAGCCTGATCGAGCGCGCCATGCGCGAATCCGGCGGGAACCAGACGAAGGCCGCCCAGCGGTTGGGGATTACCAGGGATACTCTGCGATACCGGCTCAAGAAATTTGGTCTTCAGGGTGGGTGATATCACCCAATCTGACTATTTCTCCCCCACCAAGGCCGGTCCCGTAACGGATCCGACTCTCATCGCCAAGCTTCGTTCTGACAGAGTCTTGAGCTGGACCTCCGGTGGCCTGGACCAAGTGGCACGACCAATGCCCTACTACTCACGTCGTCGGGTCTCGCGACGGCCCGGCTGGGTGAGATGACCCAGTATCGATGTCGGCTTACTCACTACCCATTGGAGCAAGAGATGACCTGGACCAAGCCTGAAGCGGAAGTCGTAGCCGTCACGATGGAAGTGACTGCATACGTCGCGACGCTCTAATCACAGCGGTAACTGAGGGGCTCGCGTAAGCGGGCCCTTCGGCTGTCAAACTTGCACGTCGTTCTCCTGGGTACCGCCGCTGGCGGGGGATTTCCGCAGTGGAACTGCTGGTGTCCCACCTGCCGCTCGGGGCGAGCCCAGCCCCACCGAGCCATTCCCCGCACTCAATCATCGGCCGCAGTCAGTGCCGATGGCGAGCGCTGGTTTCTGCTGAATGCCTCACCCGATGTTCGCGCCCAGCTGGCCTGCTTGCCCGGGCTCCGGCCTGGCGGGGTGCGCCACGTCCCGGTAGAGGGAATCGTGATCACGGATGCCGAGCTCGATCATACCTTGGGGATCGTGCTTCTCCGCGAGGCCCGGTCGCTGCAGCTCTACCTGACCGGACCGGTCCAGTCGATCCTGCAGGAGGACTCGAGGCTGCTCCCGGTTACCCAGGCTTTTGCCGAAGTGACAGTCACCCCCCTCACCCTCGGCAAGCGCACCGCCCTGCGTTATCGCGATGGCAAGACCTGCCGCATCTGGATCGAGCCTCTCGAGGTGCCGGCCGGGCCGCCTCGGTTCGCCTCCACCTCCGCCAAAGGTCACACCGTGGGATTGATCGTCGGAGACGAAGCGACCGGTGGGCGTTTCGCCTTCGTGCCGGGGTGCGGTGAATTGAGCCCGTCGTTACTGGAGAGACTGGAGCAAACCGATCTTCTCCTCTTCGACGGGACCTTCTGGAGCAACGACGAGCTGATCGAATTGGGTATCAGCGATCGCACCGCCCGGGAGATGGATCACCTTCCGGTGTCCGGACCGGATGGGAGTCTGGCCCGGCTTTCCGCGATCGACACGCGCCGGGTCTACACCCACATCAACAACAGCAATCCAATGCTCCTGGAGGATTCGCCCGAGCGGTCAGCAGTCGAGCAGGCGGGCATTCTGGTGGGAGCGGACGGGATGAGCTTTACCCTGTGACCATGACCACTGCCCTCGTCGCCTCGGAGCTGGCTGCTCCACCACCGCCGCCGATTCCTGCGCTCACCCAGCCGCTGTCCCCCGAAGCCTTGGCCCAAAGTCTTCGGGCATTCAGTACCTCCTACTACGCTCACCATCCGTTCCATCAGCTCATGCATGAGGGACGGCTCACGCCGCGGCAGCTGCAGGGCTGGGTGGCCAACCGGCTGGCCTATCAGCGCGCGATCCCCCGGAAGGATGCGGCCATTATCTCCAACTGCCCCCTTCCCGATGTCCGCCGCGCCTGGATGCAGCGTATCGTGGATCATGACGGCATCGAGGCGGGAACGGGCGGCATCGAAATGTGGATTCGCCTGGGCGAGGCGGTGGGAGTTCCCCGAGCGGAGATGGAGGACGAACGGCACGTTTTGCCCGGGGTCCGATTCGCCGCCGAATCGTATGTGACCTTCTGCAGGACCAGGCCCTGGATCGAAGCGGTGGCCTCCTCACTGACTGAGCTGTTTGCCCCCGGACTCATGCGCAGCCGGATCGCGGCATTTCCCGAACACTATCCCTGGGTGAATCCGGAGGGGTTGGCGTACTTCCGAAGCCGTCTGGTTCAGGCGCCCCGGGACAGCCAGCAGGGCCTCACCCTGGTTCAGGAGCATTGCACCACGGCCGACACGCAACGGCGCGCGTTTGAAGCGCTGGCATTCAAGCTCGAGATGCTGTGGGTCATGATCGACACCATCCACCATGCGTACCTGGAGTCATAGCGTGGCAGCGGATTCCAGGGTCCTGACTGCCGATTCCCGGCCGAAACTCTGGCGGCTCGCTCGCCTTGAGTTCGACCCGGTACGGCAGCGGCCTGTGTTGTTATATCCCGAGGGGGCTGTGCTTCTCAATGACACCGGCGCTGCCATCCTGGAGCTCTGTAACGGTGCCCATAGCGTGGGCGACATCGTGGCCATTCTCAACGAGCGCTACCAGGCCGATGTGGAAGCCGACGTGACTGAATACCTCGACCTCATGGCCCAGCGGGAGTTGATCCGTGCCGGCTGACCGTCCAACCACCCTGCTGGCGGAGCTGACCCATCGCTGCCCGCTGCATTGTCCGTACTGCTCCAATCCGCTGGAGCTGATGCGAGCCGAGGCCGAGCTGACCACGGACGAGTGGAAACGGGTATTCAGCGAGGCGCGTTCATTGGGTGTGCTTCAACTGGGTCTGTCCGGAGGCGAGCCGCTGCTGCGGAAGGATCTGGAGGACTTGGCCGCCCACGCCAGGTCGGTGGGACTCTACTCGACCCTGGTTACGTCGGGCCTGGGTCTTACGCGGAGCCGGGCTGAACGGTTGAAGGAGATTGGGCTCGAGCACATTCAGATCTCGATCCAGGATTCCGACCCGGACGTGGCCGAGCGGATTGCGGGAGCCCGGTCGGTCAGGCACAAGCAGGCTGCCGCCCAGCTGGTCCGCGAATTGGGATTCGCCTTTACCGTGAACGTGGTACTGCACCGAGCCAACTTGGACCGGATCGAACAGATCATCGATCTGGCCGCCGATCTCGGCGCGGACCGGGTCGAGCTGGCGAACACCCAGTATTACGGTTGGGGGCTTCGGAACCGCTCGGCGCTGCAACCCACTCGCAGTCAGGTCGAGCGTTCACGTGAGGTCGCCGAGCGCGCCATCCAGCGGTACCGGGGCCGGATGCAAATCACCTATGTGCTGCCGGACTACTATGAGGCCTTTCCCAAGGCGTGCTACGGTGGGTGGGGCAAACTGTATTTGGTGATCGCCCCCAACGGGAGCGTCATGCCCTGCCACGGTGCCACCCAGATCACGGGCCTCAGCTTCGACAACATTCGCGAGCATTCGCTGGATTGGATCTGGCAGGAGTCAGGGGCGTTCAGGCTGTTTCGGGGTGACAGTTGGATGAAGGAGCCCTGCCGGAGCTGTCCCCGGAAGACGGTGGACTTCGGCGGCTGCCGCTGTCAGGCGTTTGCCCTCACGGGCGACGCTGCCAATACCGACCCGGTGTGTAGCCTGACGCCTCTCCGGCAGATCGTCGACCGTGCCTTGGAGGAACCCGCCCTGCCGGAATATCAGTATCGCTATCCGTCCGAAGCTCCCTTGCCGGTCTGAGGCGCAGCTCCACTTTCGGCACATCGGTTGACCGGGACGCGGAAATCGCGGTGCACGCTGATCCGTTGCTCCACCCGCGCTCGCACCGGCTCCGGCACGGCACGGCTGGCCGGCACACTGGTCTCCACGACGATCGTGCGGTCCCGCCTCACTAGCCCCAGCGTAGGATGCCAGACGAACGTCCCTCGTTCTCGGCTGATCTGCTCCAGGGTCAATGGTATCGTGTCGTACTTGACCGGAACGCTCCTGGTTTTCCGTGTGGCCTCGAGCGCATAGCGGTACAGCGGCACCCCGGACAAGGCACTGTCCGCCAGGCGCCGAATCCGTAGCCCGGACGTGTCGGCCCATGCCTCGCCCGGGTGCAGGGGAGCCGGTGGGAGCTCGGGGAAGAAATCGTCCAGAGCTTTTGCCATGTCCGAGACTTCGGCCACCTCTCCCGGAACGAACGGCTGGACTCGAGCCAGGTACGTTCCGCCGGGGCGGAGAAATCCACGGT